>NZ_MUFR01000002.1:0-138155 GCF_001996185.1 Salinivibrio costicola subsp. alcaliphilus | reverse complement strand
TACAGATAGCTGCAGTCAGCGTAGTTTTACCATGGTCAACGTGGCCAATAGTACCAACGTTAACGTGCGTTTTCGTACGTTCAAATTTTTCTTTAGACACGATCGTCTTCCTTCCTAGTTGTGAGTTAAGGGGCTTTGCCTAATAACTCAGAAGTCAGTGTTTGATGCCGGTGATCGCACCGGCATCAGGACCAAAATAATTAGCTACGCTCAGCAATTAGAGCATCAGCAATGTTCTTCGGCACTTCACCATACTCGCTGAATTCCATCGAGTATGACGCACGGCCTTGTGTTGCACTACGTAGGTCTGTAGCGTAACCGAACATTTCAGACAGTGGCACTTGGGCACGTACGATCTTCAGACCCGCTGGGCCTTCGTCCATACCGCCAATCAGGCCACGACGACGGTTCAAGTCACCGACAACGTCACCCATCCACTCTTCTGGCGTGGTTACTTCAACCTTCATCATTGGTTCAAGCATAACAGGTTGCGCGTCGTGTGCACCTTTCTTGAATGCCATTGATGCAGCGATCTTAAACGCCATTTCATTGGAGTCAACATCGTGGTAAGAACCATCGAACAAGGTCGCTTTAACGTCGAGCACAGGATAACCGGCGAGTACACCGTTTTTCATTTGCTCTTCGATACCTTTTGATACCGCACCGATGTATTCGCGTGGAACCACACCACCGACGATTTCGTCAACAAAGACGAAGCCTTCGTTTGGCTCTGAAGGTTCGATCTTCAGCCATACGTGACCGAATTGACCACGACCACCAGACTGCTTCACGAATTTACCTTCAACTTTGGTGCTACCACGGATGGTTTCGCGATAAGCAACCTGAGGCTTACCAACGTTACACTCTACGTTGAATTCGCGACGCATACGGTCAACGATCACGTCTAGGTGAAGCTCACCCATACCCGAGATCAGGGTCTGGCCAGACTCTTCGTCAGACTCAACGCGGAAAGATGGATCTTCTGCCGCTAGTTTACCCAGCGCGATACCCATTTTCTCTTGGTCTGCTTTAGACTTTGGCTCAACCGCGATCTGGATAACAGGATCTGGGAACTCCATGCGCTCAAGGATAACTTTTGAGTCCATAGAACATAGAGTGTCACCCGTAGTCACGTCTTTGAGACCAACACCTGCAGCAATATCACCGGCGCGGATTTCTTTGATCTCTTCACGCTTGTTGGAGTGCATCTGTACGATACGGCCCAGACGTTCACGCTTTTGCTTCACTGAGTTATATACAGTGTCGCCAGAGTTCACCACACCAGAGTAGACACGCATAAAGGTTAGCGTACCTACGAATGGGTCAGTTGCGACTTTAAATGCCAGCGCTGAGAAGGGTTCTTTGTCGTCTGCATGACGCTCAATTGGGTTACCGTCTTCGTCTTCACCTTTGATCGCTTTAACGTCGATCGGAGAAGGCAAGAACTCGATAACCGCATCCAATACCGCCTGAACGCCTTTGTTTTTAAACGCCGAACCACAGGTTGCTAGAACGATTTCGTTATCAAGGGTGCGCTGACGCAGCGCGGTCTTGATTTCTTCTTCAGACAATTCACCTTCTTCAAGGTATTTGTCCATCAGTTCTTCGGAAGCTTCAGCCGCTGACTCAACCAGGAAGTTGTGCCACTCTTCTGCTTGCTCTTTCAGATCGTCTGGAATTTCTTCATAGGTATATGTCATACCTAAGTCTTCTTCGTTCCAGTTGATCGCTTTCATTTTGATCAGGTCGATAACGCCCTTGAATTCGTCTTCTGCACCGATATTCAAGTGAATTGGCACAGGGGTTGCGCCAAGGCGGTTTTTGATTTGATCAACAACGCGCAGGAAGTCAGCACCCGCACGGTCCATCTTGTTGACGAATACCATACGCGGTACTTCGTACTTATCAGCCTGACGCCATACGGTCTCAGACTGAGGCTCAACACCTGATGAACCACAGAACACAACCACTGCACCATCAAGCACACGCAAAGAACGCTCTACTTCGATAGTGAAGTCAACGTGTCCTGGGGTGTCGATGATGTTAACACGGTGTTGTTTAAACTGCTGATCAGAACCGGCCCAGAAAGTGGTGGTCGCCGCAGAGGTAATAGTGATACCACGCTCTTGTTCTTGCGACATCCAATCCATTGTTGATGCGCCATCATGCGTTTCACCAACTTTGTGATTAACGCCTGTGTAGAACAAGATCCGCTCGGTAGTCGTGGTTTTACCGGCGTCTACGTGAGCACAAATACCGATGTTACGGTAGTGCTCTATAGGGGTTTTACGAGCCACAATAGTATCCTCTTGCTAAGGTTAACCTTAGAAAATGGGTTTGGCGTGCTCCGAGCGGAACACGCCATGAAGGCATTACCAGCGGTAATGTGCGAACGCTTTGTTCGCGTCTGCCATACGGTGAACGTCTTCACGTTTCTTAACAGCAGTACCTTTGTTTTCTGATGCGTCTAGCATCTCGCTTGCTAGGCGCTGAGCCATAGATTTTTCACCACGCTTACGAGCGGCTTCAACCAACCAACGCATAGCCAGGGCATTACGACGCACTGGACGTACTTCTACTGGCACTTGGTAAGTTGAACCACCTACACGGCGAGATTTCACCTCGACCGCTGGGCGTACGTTTTCAAGAGCTTGTTCAAATACAGCCAAGTGCTCTTTACCAGAACGCTCAGCCATGATGTCTAGAGCACCATAAACGATTTTTTCAGCAGTTGACTTCTTACCGTCAACCATCAGGATGTTTACAAATTTTGCCAGCAATTCGGATCCGAACTTAGGATCTGGAAGAATTTTACGCTGACCAATTACGCGACGACGTGGCATGGATTATCTCCGTTGTCTTCTTCAGGTTTTATCCAAAACTTTTCAGTTTTTTCAAAATTCAATTGTTTGAGTGTTTGGCCTTACTTAACGGAATCCATTAAGACTTAGGACGCTTCACACCGTACTTAGAACGACCTTGTTTACGGCCGTTAACGCCTGCACAGTCAAGTGCGCCACGAACAGTGTGGTAACGCACACCCGGCAAGTCTTTAACACGACCGCCGCGGATCAGAACAACACTGTGCTCTTGCAGGTTGTGGCCTTCACCACCAATGTATGAGGTGACTTCAAAGCCATTAGTCAAACGTACACGGCATACTTTACGCAGTGCGGAGTTTGGTTTCTTTGGAGTAGTAGTGTAAACACGAGTACATACACCACGTTTTTGTGGACACGCTTCCAGCGCAGGCACGTTGCTTTTCGCAACTTGCTTCAAGCGTGGTTTGCGGACCAGCTGGTTAATAGTTGCCATTAAATAGCTCCTGATATTACTTAACGTATAAGTGTGAAAAATCTAGCCCCAATACAACAGGGACGCGAAATTTTAGGCGTCGGGGTATAGGGTGTCAAGATTTATACAGAGATCTTTGCATTGTTTGTTTTTCAAGCAGCGCGTAGGGGGCGTTTTCACGCTATACAGGCTAGGGTATTACCATGTCATTTGCGTGACATGCTCGACGCTCAAACTCACTAATTTGTTCATCTCAACCATCACCGCGCTGGGATGAAGCTTATCGCCGAGTCCTCGAGCGTGAACATCATCACTGAGCAAATAAACAACATGATTCCCGGTAAATAAGCGCGTCGCCCACTCGCTGTTATCTACTCCCGCCAGTACCGCATCACTGATTAGTACAATCACACTGTCCTGATCGATGTAGTTTAAGCACAACGTTAGCGCTTGGTCACGATAGGGAGACGATTTCACGATATGCAGCACGTCGACTCCTTAAAAATGTAGTATACGGTCGCACTCTGACAACCGCTTTTTGACTTGTTCAAGAGCCAGAACTTGAGTGGGTAAGACGGTCTCGGCGTGCTCCAGCCCACGAGATGCCAATGAAGCGCGGCACACATAGATGTCCTCGACGTCACACAGCGGTAGCATTTTAAAGCTGGCAATGTAATCGCGGCTCAGGATCTGTTGCGGTTGCTGACCCGCTATAAGTTGTAGAACCCCATCACCAATAAAAAAAACCGATAAGGTATCGCAAAACGCCGAGGTAGCGAGTAACGCATCTAGCCCTTCTCGACCGCTCGCCGACCCGTGGGGCGATGTAGAAAATACAAACCCTATTTGCATGAAGCCCTCTTAAAATTGCATCACTCGGTCAGCGGTTAACAAAGCGTCAGCCAATGCGCCTAAGCCTGCCTGAGAGAATCCTTCTGCCAAGGTCGCCGTCGATAATTGATGCTGCGTCGCTTCTTGCTCACTGATAATCCCGCGTCGTAATGCCGCGGCAACACAAGTTTCCAGCGCAACACCGTGATCGTGCGCCAACCGCTGCCACGCTTCCACCAAATCAAATTCATCATTTGCAGGCACTGTGGTTGCGGCGCCATTCAGTACACCTTCTTGATAGAAGAAGACTTTACTCACCTGGTGCCCCGCCTTTATTGCTGCACAGGCAAACTGATAGGCGGTGCGTGCCAACTGTGATCCATACGCTGGCTCGGTCACGACTAACACATAACGCAGACTCATGATTCGATCTCTTCTGTTTTGCGCTGTCTAACGTAAAGATAGACCGTATGTTTCGAGATGTTGAGACG
The DNA here is from genome assembly GCF_001996185.1 of Salinivibrio costicola subsp. alcaliphilus. Lineage (NCBI taxonomy): Bacteria > Pseudomonadati > Pseudomonadota > Gammaproteobacteria > Vibrionales > Vibrionaceae > Salinivibrio > Salinivibrio costicola. The sequence goes on along the minus strand of NZ_MUFR01000002.1, from coordinate 133,539 downwards.
AGATGCCACACGATGAATGGCATCTTTAATATCAAAAATCCCTTTGTCATAGAGCGCCATGACTATCTGACGGTTTTTAGTGTTATTAGACACCGTTTTGTCGGCATTGACTTCTTCAACTGTCCGTTCAACGGTTTGATCCACCAGCTCTTCCACGTCACTGGCAAAGTTTACCGACGAGGCCGCTTGTTTGGCGAGATCATCCGGAATGAAGGCTTGTAGTACCTGTGAAAAAGGCGCATCTAAATTGATGTTGATACACAATAGCCCGATGATACGATTATCGCCATTGCGAATCGCTACCGTGATCGACTTCATCAAGGTGCCACTTTTCGCTCGGGTAAAATAAGCCCGTGAAAAATTACGCTCTGAGCCTTCAATATCGCGCAACATCCGCAGCGCAAGATCGGTGATTGGCGATCCCACTTTTCTACCCGTGTTTTCACCATTCGCGATCTTGATCGCTGATTTATTTAAATCGTCTAATGCGTGCAGCACGATTTCACAATGTTCACCGATCAGCGCCGCAAGCCCATCCACTACCGCCGCATAAGACCGCAGAATAACACTGTCTTGTTGATTCAATGGATTAGACTCAATGAGCTCATTTTCCGTCATCACGTTCGCGCCAAAGCCTTCTGTCGGTACCACGTACGCCTATCCTTATTCGACCGTCAATCTAAATATCTCTGCGCACAGTTTAACAGAATTTAAGCCTAAAAATGCAAAAAGCCCCGGCGATGCCGGGGCGGATATTACACAGTCAGACGAGGCTGTCGTTTAGCCTTCGCTCGCCGCGTCTTTTTTGGTATCGTCTTTTATTTCAAGCAGTTCAACATCAAACACCAGGGTTGAGTTGGCAGGAATTGATGCGGTATCTTGATCACCGTAAGCCAACTCAGGTGGCACAACAAAAGTAAATTTAGAGCCAACAGGCATTAGCTGCACACCTTCAGTCCAGCCTGGAATCACGCGGTTAAGCGGGAAGGTAGCTGGCTCACCACGATCGTAGGAGCTATCGAACTGGGTACCGTCAGTCAAGGTGCCTTTGTAGTGAACAACCACGGTATCTTCTGCGGCTGGCTTATCGCCCTCACCCATGCTATCCACTTTGTAAAGTAAGCCAGAGTCCGTTTCTTTAACGCCGTCTTGCTGGGCAAAGTCAGCACGGTATTTTTCACCTTCCGAAATCGCGGCTTCTGCTTTCTCTTTGGCTTGCTGTTGCGCCAGTTTAGTCACGCGCTGATCAAGCGATTGCAGCGCCGCTTGCGCTTGCTCATCGGTCAGTTTTGATTCCCCTTGAAAGACATCTTGCACCCCTTGAAGTACCACCTCTTTATCAAGCTCTAAGCCGATGTCTGCCTGTTGCTCTAAGTTAGCGTTGAGGTATTGGGCTAAAGACGCACCGATCGCGTAGGCTGCTTTGTCGTCATCGTTGGCAAACGCTGCTTCCGCTTGTTCGGCAGCTTGATTGGTTTGCTCTACTTTAGCGTCGTCTTGCTGACAGCCGACGGCAAAGGCAACGGTTGCCGCGAGTAGCGACATCTTCATTACTGATTTCATTGGGTACTCCGTTGATGACAAGGATAAATCCTCGTATGGTTGTTACTGACGCATCAACAATGCGAAAGCCTGATTCTATCAATATACTCGTGGTTATATGGCTGCAAACACTGGAACTCAAGCATGGTGCCCAAAATCCGCCACATTATTTGCATTTTTATAGTTATTAACAGCTTAACCGGTTGTTGGCAGTCTGGCAAAGAAGCCCAGCGCTGGTCAATCCATCCGGAAGGGGCGACCAGTTTTAGCCTCAGTCGTGACGGCCGTTTTGCCCTGATCGCGTCTGAGGAAACGGATATTGTCCTGTGGGATCTGGTCACTAATCAGCAACTGGCCGAACTCGGTGCGCAAGATCCGGACGCCAATCCGGTCGTTGTTAGTCATATTTCCGATAATAAGCGCTATGCCATTACCACAACAGCACAAAACTTTGCCGTCTGGGACCTCGCCTGGAGCCAAGCTCAAGGGTTATGGTCCATTTCTGAAGGCATCATACGCGATGCCGCGATCAGTAATAACGGTGAAAAATTGGTGCTAGCGTTGTCGAATGGAAAAGCACTATTTATCGACTTAGGCACGGGAAGGCGCTTAGAGTTCCTCGCCCACCGCGATAAAATCAATGCAGTCTCGATTTCCCCCAACGGCGCCTATGTGCTCTCAGGTGGCAATGACCATCATGCCTACTTCTGGGATACCCAGTCTGGCCAGATCATCAATGACTTTGCTTATGACCGGCGAGTGAAACAAGTCGCCTTGCACCGTGAGGGGAAGTACGCATTTGTCTCTGACGGTGGCAACCGCGCTGTGATTTGGGCCCTACCCAGTGGCGAGAAAGTCAGTGAGTTGGATATCTTTGCCCGCCAAGCCATTTATGTCAGTGCCCGGTTTTCCGATGATGGTACCTTGCTAGCCACCGGCTCACCGTCACAACGGGTCGAATTGTGGGATGTGAAAACGGGTGAAAATATAGGTCGTTGGCAAGCATTGGCCCAGCCGGATACTCGCCCACCCAGCGCAGTGGTGTATGATGTAGCGATTGATCCAACTGGACGTGTTATTTCAGGTACCTCGGCCGGGATTGCCCAAGCTTGGTTAACCGACGCGCAATAACGAGAGAGCAATATGAGCGAGATAGATAAGTTACAACAGCAAATTGATGATCTTGAGTACAAAGTGGCGTTTCAAGAAGACACGATCGACCAGCTCAATACCGCATTGACGCGACAACAAGGTGATATTGAGCGCATGACGGTCCAAATCCAGTACCTTGTCAGCAAGCTCCAACATGTTGAGCCAGAGAATATTGCTAGCCAAGCTGAAGAAACACCCCCCCCGCATTATTGAAACCACACCGTATACGTGACGATTAGCGCGCGGTCACGACGGCCAAATAAAAAAAAGGCGCCAAACGGCGCCTTTTATTCGATGGTACTCATTACCACTTATCTATCGTCGTGATTAGTGGTCGTGGCCACATTCTTCACCGTCTTGGTGAATGTGGCCGTGTGAAAGCTCGTCTTCAGTGGCTTCACGCACATCAACGATTTCCACTGAGAAGGACAGGGTTTGGCCTGCAAGCATGTGGTTGGCATCAACAACAACTTCATCACCTTCAACCTCAGTCACTTCGACTGGGATCTGGCCTTGGTCGGTTTCAGCCATAAAACGCATACCAACTTCAACTTGATCGACGCCTTGGAACACGTTAGCCGGTACACGTTGTACCATGGCTTCTTGGTAATCACCGTAAGCTTCGTCTGGGCCTACCGTCACTTCAAAGTTCTCGCCTTTTTCACGGCCTTCCAGCGCGCTCTCAAGTCCGACGATCAAGTTACGATGACCGTGTAGGTATTGGAGAGGCTCTTGTGCTGTTGATTCATCAACAAGTGCACCGTCTTCATTTTTTACTTGGTAAGCCAGGCTGACTACCACATCTTTTGCAATTTTCATGCTCGCTCCGAGACCGGAAGGTAAATGGACTGCCGATGATAACGGATCCCCTACTCCGGTTTAAAGATCCCAATGACATTCTCTGCCGACTCGGCGCCAGAGTGTGACTGTTGTGCCGATTCCGGTAACCGACTATCATAGTAATCGCAGCTGACACATTCCACTTTGTCAATGTTATTCTCACGCCACACTCGCAATGTATCGCGTTGTTGGCACGACGGACAGGCAGCGCCTGCGATAAAACGTTTTTTCACATCAACACCTTATTCGTCTCGATTCCAACTTTGATGCCGCTCACTATCACCGCGCATCTCTCGGTCAAAAATTTCTTCCAGCTCTTTGCGCGCTTCTTTGACTCGTGATGCTGTCGCGACATCTTGACTGTGCTGAGGCAATAAATCTTCCAGCACCCGCATATCGAGTTTACGGAACAATATTTCTGCGCGTTTCGCTTTGTATGGGTGCATGCCTAGGGACTCTAACGTTTGCCGCCCAAGATCCAGCGCGCCCAGAAAGGTTTCCCGAGAAAACTGCTCGACACCGTGCGCCATCAACTGATACGCCTCGACACGACTACGCGCACGCGCCATTACTTTTAGATTAGGGAAGTGATGGGCACAAAGATCAACAATCTCCATCACTTCGTCTGGCGAATCGGTACAAATCACGATCGCTTCAGCCGTCTTTGCACCAGCGGCACGTAATAAATCGAGCTGCGTAGCATCACCATAATACACTTCGTAGCCATAGCGGCGTAGTAACTTGATTTGAGTCGGATCACGTTCCAGGATGGTCACCCCAATTTTATTGGCGAACATCAAGCGACCGACTACCTGACCAAACCGACCAAATCCGGCAATGATGACTCGCGAGTCAGTCTCAGTGAATGGCGCTTGCGGAGGCAAGGATTCAGGCTCGTTAAAAGTACGCGCAAACCAACGCTGCTGGAGCGAGAGAATTAACGGCGTAGTCATCATCGACAAGCTCACGACCACAAGCAAAAAGGCATTTAATTCTTTATCCAGTAGCCCTTGGCTACGCGCGGCAGTGAAAATCACAAAGGCAAACTCTCCCCCCTGACTGAGCAATACCGCCATTTGACTGCGCGCCTTGGGCGCGACACCAAACGCACGCGCCAGTCCATACAGTAAGCAGGCTTTACCACCGACTAACGCAGCCACGGCACCGATGATCGCCCAGGGATATTCCAGTAAAAGCCCTAAGTCGACCGTCATCCCGACCGCTATAAAAAACAGCCCGAGTAATAAACCCTTAAAGGGCTCAATTGCCGTCTCAAGCTCATGGCGGTATTCACTCTCAGCCAACAACACCCCGGCTAAAAACGCCCCCAGCGCCATCGATAGACCAAGGCTTTGCATGGCCAATGCAATCCCGATGACCAAGGCAAGCGCGGTGACAGTAAACAACTCGGTGACGCCACTCATGGCAATCAGACGAAAAATAGGGCGCAAGAAAAAGTGACCGCCGGCCAAGAGAGCGCCAATGCCTAAAAACATCCAGAGGACATCAAACCAACTGCCTGCACTGCCACCGGCCAACGCTGGGATCACAGCCAGTATCGGGATCACGGCGATATCTTGAAATAATAAAACGGCAAATCCAGATTGTCCGGTTTCGCTACGCATTAAACGTTGGTCTTCGATGATTTTCATCGCAATCGCGGTAGAAGAAAGCGCCAGCCCAGCCCCGATCACCACGCCTTGTGGCAACGTGAGCCCAGCGAAGACACTTAATGCCCCTATCACGACCCCGGTCAGCACCACTTGGCTACCACCAAGGCCGATAATAGGGCGCCACATTTTCAATAGCTTTTTAGGGTTAAGCTCCAAGCCAATCAAAAACAGCAGCAGCACCACACCAAATTCGGCAAAATGAAGCGTTGAGTCGACATCATCGATTAAACCCAGCCCCCAAGGGCCAATCACAATGCCTGCTACCAAGTAGCCAAGCACCGAGCCCATCCCCAAACGCTGCGCCAAAGGCACCGCAATCACGGCTGCCAATAAAAAGATAAACGCAATGAGCAGAAAGCTATGATCCACGATGTGCCTCCTGCTTCGCTAAAGGGTTAGCCAACCAGTCCGCATAGAGTTCAGCAAAGGCATTGCGATCCGCATCGCTGACGCGGCGCGCCCAGTGAAGAACTAAAGGTGAGACCCAGTGCATGCGGCATAACGCCGCCGTCAGTTCAAAAGGTTGCAATAACTCCTCCATGGAATATTTGTTGTAGCCGATTTTACTGAACGCTTCTGCTGCTCCACCTGTAGTGACCACAAAACGACATGTTTTTCCCGCTAACGCATCTCCCCCTTGCCCATGAGCAAAGCCTTTTCCGAGCACCACATCAATCCACTCTTTCAATAACGCCGGGCATGAGTACATCTGTAAGGGATGTTGAAACACCAACACATCGGCGTCAGTCACCAACGCACGCTCGTGATGGATATCCACCACAAAATCCGGATAAGCGGCGTAAATATCATGCACAGTGACATTCGCCAGCGGGCGTATCGATTCGAGTAATCGACGATTGGCGACCGATTCATCCGGATCAGGATGCGCCACGATAACAAGCACCTTGGGAGGGCGTGGGTTGTCCTTCTTATCTTGAGGCATACGCTTCCTTGTCGTTATGATTGGCCAAGCACGCAATCTGTTCTTTATGCCATGTTTTAACTTTAACATACAAAAAGGCTAACCCCCTGTCTAACCACTCTCGCCACGGGGTGGGATTTGGCAATCTCCGCATCAAGCTGGTATAACGACCGCGCAACGTGCATCCATCAACCCAAGACAGACTGAGTAATCATGATTCGCTTCTCCGACATTCAATTGCTTCGTGGTGGTAAGCCCCTGCTTGACCACACCTCTGCCATCATTGCACCCGGCGACAAAGTCGGCTTGGTGGGTAAAAATGGCTGTGGCAAGTCCAGCCTGTTTGCCTTGCTACGCCACCAACTTTCGCTTGATGCAGGGCACTATGATTACCCCAGTCAATGGCAAGTGGCTTGGGTGGCACAAGAAACCCCCGCATTGGATAAAAGTGCGCTGGAATATGTGATTGATGGCGATACCGAATACCGTGAGCTGCAAGACGCGCTGCGCAACGCTGAAGCCAAAGATGATGGCAATGCAGTGGCGTTGTTACACGATAAGCTCGATGCGATTGGCGGCTATACCATAGAGGCGCGCGCCGCAAGCTTGCTGGATGGATTGGGATTCAGTCAGACGCAAATCCATTGGTCATTAACGCAGTTCTCTGGGGGCTGGCGCATGCGACTTAACTTGGCACAAGCTTTGTTATGTCGCTCAGATTTACTGCTACTCGACGAGCCCACCAACCACCTCGATTTAGACGCAGTGATGTGGCTAGAAAAATGGTTGCAGCAGTACCCGGGAACCTTGGTCTTGATCTCACACGACCGTGATTTTCTTGATCCTGTGGTCAATCGTATCATTCATATTGAGCACGCTAAGCTGAATGAATACACCGGTAACTACTCGGATTTTGAAAGCATGCGCGCGCAAAAGTTAGCACAACAGCAAGCGCAATATGAGAAGCAACAAAAGCAAGTTGCTCACATGCAATCCTACATTGACCGTTTCCGATACAAAGCCAGCAAAGCCCGCCAAGCGCAAAGTCGGATAAAAGCGCTGGAACGCATGGAAAAGGTGCTACCGGCTCAATACGATAATCCATTTAGCTTTACCTTTTTACCCCCTGATGCATTGCCCACTCCCATTCTTATGATGGATAAGGTGGCCGCTGGCTATAACAAAACGCCAATTATCGAGAACATTCGCCTTAACTTAGTGCCTGGGGCGCGCATTGGCCTGTTAGGGCGTAACGGCGCGGGCAAATCAACGCTGATCAAGTTATTGTCGGGCGATTTGCCGGCGATGGCTGGCGAGCTAAGCTACTCTCAAGGGGTGAAAATAGGTTATTTTGCCCAGCATCAACTCGATACCTTACGTATCGATGAAACGCCGCTCCAGCATCTAAATCGCTTAGCACCAACTACTGCCGAGCAAACCCTGCGAGATTTTCTCGGACGGTTTGGCTTTCAAGGTGACAAAGCGTTGGAAAACATTGGCCCTTTCTCTGGCGGCGAAAAAGCACGTTTAGTCCTTGCATTGTTAGTTTGGCAAAAACCGAACTTGTTACTGTTGGATGAACCGACTAACCATTTGGATCTCGACATGCGCCAAGCGTTAACGCTCGCATTGCAATCCTATGATGGCGCGATGGTGATCGTCAGCCACGATCGCTTTTTATTGCGTGCGACAGCCGATGACTTGTATTTGGTGGACAAGGGCGCAGTGCTACCCTTTGATGGCGACTTAGACGACTATCACCGCTGGCTGACCGAACAACAACGCGCTGATCGTGCGGAAAACAAAAAGCAAGCCGCAGACGAAAAACTTGCCCCACAGCAAACGCAGTTAGATCGAAAAGCACAAAAGCGTCGTGAAGCCGAATGCCGAAAACAAACGGCGCCACTACGAAAAAAAATTGACCGTTTAGACACAAAGATCGAACAACTTTCTGCCATTATCGCAGAAGCAGAAAACCAATTAGCGGATCCCGCTATTTACCAGAGTGACAACAAAGCCCGTTTAACGGAGCAATTGCAACGCCAAGCCGATGCAAAGTCGACGCTCGAAGAGGTGGAACAAGAATGGATGGAGCAACAAGAAGCGCTAGAAGCCCTGGAGGCGACATTCAACCAACACTAACGCCTGGGATGGCAAACGCCGCCGATCTTTGGCAGTTTTGTTTGCACCACTATGCTAAGCAAGAGGTCAAACAAGCCTGCCTTAAATTACAAGACGAGCACCAAGGCAATGTGAACCTTGCTTTGTTGCTCGCTTGGATTGAAAGCCACGGTTACGGGCTTAGCCCCGAGAGCCTCACCCAGCTTAAGCACGCCTTGAGCCGGTCTGAACATTTGCTGATCGCTTATCGCCATCTAAGACGCGATCTCAAGCCACGCGTGGGAACCGGCCAATATAAAAAAATGCTCAACTTTGAACTCAGTTTAGAAAAGTTCCAGCAACAAGACTTGATTGAAGTGCTTAATCGTCAATCCTGGCTCACACAAGCCGCGTCTCCCTTGGCCTATTATTGCCGCCAGCTATCCCCCTCTGCCCGAAATCTCTATACACCACTACGGGTAGACCGGCCTACAAAAGAGGATGGAGCAGACGATGATGACACCCTTTAATCCCATTCCAACTGCCCGTAATGCGCATCTGCAAACCTTACTGCCACGCCTGCTGCGCCGGCAACCGCTTTTTGCGCCTATTTGGCAAGCGTTTGATCTGCCTGACGGTGACTTTGTCGATCTTGCATGGACGCATCATCCCGAAGTAGGACAGCCTATTATTGTCTTGTTTCATGGTCTGGCAGGAAGCTTTGATAGCCCTTATGCCAATGGATTATTGGCCGCTTTTAAACAGCAAGGCTGGTGCGGTGTGGTGATGCATTTTCGCGGTTGCAGTGGCCGTCTTAATCGCGCGCCGCGGACTTATCATTCCGGCGAAACGGAGGACGCTCGAGCATTTTTGACCTATTTACGCCAGACCTACCCGAACAATGAGATTGCCGCTGTGGGAGTCTCTTTGGGAGGAAACATGTTGGTGCGCTACCTGGCCGACTATCAGCATGATCCGATTGTCAGTTGTGGTTGTGCCATTTCTCCCCCGCTCGATTTAGCGGCGTGCTCGACCCGTATTCAACAAGGGTTTTCCCGTGTTTATCAAGCGTATTTGCTACGGTCGATGCGACAAACCTTATCGGAAAAACTTACCCGACACCAAAAAGTGGGTCGGTGGCATGCTGGGGAGCGGCCAAAGATTAAAACTCTGTTCGAGTTTGATCAAACGGTCACCGCACCGCTGCATGGCTTTGACGATGCTCAACACTACTATCAAAGCTGTAGTGGTTTATCTGTCCTTGACGCTATTACGGTCCCACTTGCGATTATCCATGCGAAAGACGATCCCTTTATGACCGACGCAGTGATCCCAACCTCGCCTCTGCCCGCGAATATTGACTATCAACTGAGCGAGCATGGTGGGCATGTTGGTTTTGTTACCGGCAGTTGGCGCCAGCCACAGTTCTGGCTGGAGCAGTCGGTGCCTCACTGGTTAGCCTCACGCCTTTGCTCGTCCCGTTAAAAAGGGACGCCACGCAAAGCAAAAAAGACCGACGCACATTGATCGACTGCATTGTGTTGAATGATTGGGTAAAATGCGAGCTGATTCACAATATCAGCATCAAGCACCCTAACGTCTCAGCCATAAATCAACAAAAGGTGATGTAGTATGATGGTTCCTTGGCAATCGGTCCCTGAGGAAACACTGACTCGTTTAATCGAGCACTTTGTGTTACGGGAAGGAACCGATTATGGTGAGCAGGAAGTCAGCTTTGCACAAAAAGTGGCGGATGTTCGCCAACAACTGCAATCCGGCGACGCCGTGATTGTGTATTCTGAGTTGCACGAGACAGTGGATATTCGTCGTAAGGAAGCACTCAGATCTTAGCATCGCTGTACGCAATAAACAGCGATACACATTCAGACTGAATGACAGGGCGCGTCATGTCGGCTAAACATCCAATCATCGCGGTCACCGGCTCTTCAGGAGCAGGGACCACCACCACGTCCGAAGCATTCCGTAAGATGTTCCAGATGATGAACATCAAAGCGGCGTGGCTAGAAGGGGACAGTTTCCATCGCTTTACGCGACCGGAAATGGACGTCGAGATCCGTAAAGCACGTGAGCAAGGACGGCACATTAGTTACTTTGGCCCCACCGCCAATGATTTTCCGCGATTAGAGCAGTTTTTCCGTGAGTACGGTGAACTCGGCACAGGCAAATATCGCCGCTACTTGCATACCTTTGATGAAGCGGTGCCCTACAATCAAATGCCAGGGACCTTCACACCATGGCAGGATTTACCCGACAATACCAACGTACTATTTTACGAAGGCTTGCACGGCGGTGTGGTTGATGGTGAGGTCAATGTCTCCCAACATGTCGACCTATTGATTGGTATGGTCCCGATCGTCAACCTTGAGTGGATTCAGAAATTTGTCCGCGATACCCGCGATAGGGGCCACTCACGCGAAGCGGTCACCGACTCAATTGTGCGGTCGATGGACGATTATTTGCATTATATTACGCCGCAATTCTCACGCACTCACATTAACTTTCAACGGGTGCCGACGGTCGATACCTCCAACCCACTGAACGCCAAAGGCATTCCTTCGTTGGATGAGAGCTTTGTGGTGATCCGCTTTCGAGGGATGAAAAACGTCGACTTTCCTTATCTGCTGCAAATGATCACGGGGTCTTTTATGTCACGGCATAATACACTCGTCGTGCCAGGCGGTAAGATGGGCTTTGCGATGGAACTTATCATCCGTCCATTGATTCAGCAGCTAATCGAAAAAGGCAAGATTGGCTAGGGCGTAGCGCATCTATCGTGTATTACTTCTCAAGCCGTGATCTTAGCCACGTTTTTGCCAGGTTTTTAGGCGGTTGGCCTAGATCAAAATCAAGAAATTGCTAACAAAAAAAGATACACTCTTGTTAACATACAGTGAGCTTGTAGCCCGCGCCCAGACTTCGTATTCTGTGCATAGATCTGGTGGGTTACCCCTCAGACAAAGATAGGACGTTGTTGCCGGGCAACACATGCAGAGGAAATAAGTTATATGGTTCCAGGAAAACCTCAAACAGACCCTACACTCGAGTGGTTCCTTTCACATTGTCACATCCACAAGTATCCGTCTAAAAGCACGCTGATTCATGCAGGCGAAAAAGCGGAGACCTTGTATTACATCGTGAAAGGGTCTGTCGCCGTTCTAATCAAAGATGAAGAAGGCAAGGAAATGATCCTGTCTTATCTTAACCAAGGTGATTTTATCGGTGAGCTAGGCCTTTTCGAAGATGATCAGGAGCGTACCGCTTGGGTTCGGGCTAAGTCTCCTTGTGAAGTGGCAGAAATCTCATTCAAAAAGTTCCGCCAACTGATCCAGGTTAACCCTGATATATTAATGCGTTTGTCCTCACAAATGGCGCGCCGTTTGCAAGTGACCAGCCAAAAAGTGGGGGATCTTGCCTTCCTGGACGTCACGGGCCGTATTGCGCAAACCTTGTTGAATTTAGCGAAGCAACCCGATGCCATGACGCACCCTGATGGCATGCAAATTAAGATCACACGTCAAGAAATTGGCCAAATCGTTGGTTGTTCACGTGAAACCGTGGGGCGTATTCTTAAAATGCTGGAAGAGCAAAATCTTATTTCAGCCCATGGTAAAACCATCGTGGTATACGGCACACGCTAATCGCGCCGCTCTCTGTATCACCAACCGACGCCCTGGCGTCGGTTTTTCTTTTTAAAACAAAAAAAAGGAAGAGCGAACTCTTCCTTAACCGTTTAGGCCTCGTTATATCCACTATTTGTTAGTGCGTGCTCTCAAAAATTTTATCCGCTGAAGCGGCAACAAACCCCTGGTACAACTCACCGTTGGGCAACACATAACGCTTAGCAAACTCATAAAACCCACCTGGAATGGTTTGCGTGCCATCAGGGAAAACAACAGGGACACGGTCAGCCATGGTGGAGGATTGCTCCAGATAAACGGATGCGTCCCCTTTTACTTCCCCACCCGCTTCGTTAATTGCAAAGCCATTGTCTCGCAGCTTTTGATTAACCGATTGGCAATGATCATGCGCCTTTAACTGATTGACACTCACTGTGAAATGATTCGCGCCATAACCGTGCGCGGCTACCCAGGACGCGTATTCACTCTCCTCAGCAAGCGCTTGATAGGTGGCGCTATCGATGTCCCAAAGCCGCCCCTGATGAAGAAAATCGCTCCCTGTTAGTGACGACGCATCGACTTGTGTCACCAGCTTATGAACAATGGCTTGCAGCGCAGGCGAGCATTGCTCGACCATCAATTCACTGATAAACACTTTCGGCATCAAAGGATCGGGGTGCTCGAAATGGCAGGCATTGAGCTTTTTCGCTTCAAAGGTATAGTCCCCTTTTTGCTGATAGCCTAGCGCCAGGAAGGGGCGCGCCAAGACCTCAAGCCCAACCTTGGGCAAACCAAATGTCCGCAAGGCAATATGATCATTGATTAAAGGCTGCCCTTCTTCGAGCAAGGCATGTACCTGATGTGCCGATGGGCAAAGACGGTTAATATAGTCTTGCCATAATTTATCGAATAACGCTTGGCCACTGTCCATGTTGGTCTCCTTAATCTTGTTGAGTCGGAATACCGGGGGCGAACGTCTCAGGCAGTACCACCTGATCCCCTTCCATTGATGCCATGGGATAAGCGCAATAATCGGCGGCATAGTAGGCGCTTGGACGTAAATTACCCGACGCACCTGGCCCGCCAAATGGCGCATCACCGCTTGCCCCTGTCAACTGACGATTACGATTCACAATCCCTGCGCGAATATGATCGAGGAAGTATTGCCATTCGCCCTCGTCTTCACTGATAAGGCCTGCCGACAAACCATAGCGGGTATCATTCGCCTTCGTGATCGCATCAGCCATATCCTGATAGCGCTGCACTTGTAGTAGCGGACCGAAATACTCTTCGTCGGGTAACGCTTGAATGCCACTCACATCTAAAATCCCTGGAGAAATCACCGCATCGTGTAAATGCTCGCACTCTATGACGGGGGTAGCTCCCAGATCGATCAATTTCTGCTGTGTGGCCAAAATCCCCTCGGCGGCAGCCATTGAAATTTGGGCGCCCATGAAAGGCGCGGGATCATCAAACTGGCCGCCCACTCGCACGGTTTTGGTCCATTGTGCTAGGCGAGTCAAGATCTTGTCACCCACTTCTCCCTCAGGCAGCAGTAGGCGGCGTGCACACGTACACCGCTGACCGGCACTGAGGTAGGCCGATTGAATAATGGTGTATACCGTGGCGTCTAAATCACCGAACTGATCACTCACCACCAAGGGGTTATTGCCCCCCATTTCCAGCGCCAGCATTTTATCGGGCTGGCCAGCAAACTGACGATGAAGAATATGCCCCGTATTGGCGCTACCGGTAAACAATAAACCGTCAATACCGCGCGATTGGGCCAGCGCCTCGCCGGTATTGCGTCCACCTTGTACCAGGCTGATCAGTCCTTGCGGTAATCCCGCTTCGAGCCAATAGCCCAAGGTCTTTTCTGCGACTTTTGGCGTCAGCTCAGAGGGTTTAAATACTACGCTGTTGCCCGCCAATAAAGCTGGAACAATGTGGCCATTAGGTAGATGCCCAGGGAAATTGTAAGGCCCGAATACCGCCATAACGCCAAGTGGACGATGGCGTAATACCGCTTGGGTGCCATTGACGTCTTTTTCATGTGAGCCTGTTCTTTCGTGGTACGCGCGCAAGGAGATCGCCACTTTGCCTACCATGGCCCCGACTTCGGTTTTGGTTTCCCACAAGGGTTTGCCCGTTTCTTCGGCAATGACCCGAGCCAGTTCATCGGTATTAGCTTTCACTATCTCGGCAAAGCGTTCCACCAGCGCTTGGCGCTCAGAAAAATCGGTATTGCGCCAACGCAAAAACGCGTCGCGTGCGGCGCTGACCGCTTGCTCCACTTGCGAACGACTCGCTTCTGCACCTTGCCAAATACATTGACTATCAAAGGGGTTTTGCGAGGTCATGATCTCGCCCTCGCCTTTTACCCACTCGCCATGAATCAAATGGCCTGCTGATTGCTTTGTCATTTTATCCCCCCATGGCAATCAAACGCAGTTGATCGCCGTTTTTTACATTCAATGCATCGGCAACCGCTGGGCTAATCACAACTTGATTGGTTTCGTGATCGATCGCAGCTTTCGCCGCGGTGGCACGGAAGCCAGCAAAATCGGTATTCGATATTAAATAATCCTGCGCGCTACTGTGCTCTCGTACGCGCGCTGAGGCGGTGAAAGAGTGACGTACAGACTCAATATTGGGGCGTAAGCATTCTACCGTTGGGCCCGCATCAAAGATGTCGACATAACCACGGCAAGAAAAGCCCTCTTTTTCCAACAAGCGTAATGCTGGACGGGTATTCGGGTGCACTTGACCGATAACTGCACGAGCTTCCTCACTCAGTAGGCTCACATAAATCGGCAATTTAGGCATTAAGTCGGCAATAAACCCTTTGGCACCAATCCCGGTGAGATAATCCGCCAAGGTAAAGTCAATGTTAAAAAAGTTGTCTTTTAGCCACTGCCAAAACGGCGAGTTGCCCTCGTCATCCGACACACCGCGCATTTCGGCAAACACCACGTCAGCGAAGCGCTCTGGAAATTGCGCCAGCATTAGGAAGCGGCATTTAGACAATAACTTACCGTTTAACCCGCCACGAAACTCTGGACGCATAAACAGGGTGCAGATTTCTGTCGCCCCCGTGTAGTTGTTGCCAAAGGTCAACACTTCAACAATGTTGTGCACGTTCAGTTTGCGTGATGAATGAACCACCTTGGTCAGATGGTAACTGTAAAACGGGTTATCAAGACCAATGGCGGCTTCGATGCCCGTGGTCCCTGCGATTTCACCGGTTTCTAAATCTTCGGCGACCATCAGATATCCCTCTGGCCCCGGCTCTGTCACCTGTTTGGCAAAACTCTCAAGCGAATTATTAATCCGCCCCTGTAGCAAATCGGCATCGACCGGCAAGGAGGTGAATCCATGCCCGGACGCTTCCGCACACAACATCAGTGCATCAAAATCTGATGCACGGATCGGCCGAATAACTAACATCTCAAATCCCTCCGAGTGAGTCAGGTCGCTTATCCTGCGACGACCTTGGCAATCGCACGTTCTAGGCGTGCCATTCCTTCTTCAATATCCGCTTTGGTAATGACCAGTGAGGGAGTAAAACGCACCACATTAGGCCCGGCAACGAGAACCAATAAGCCTTCTTCGCCTGCCGCAACCAAGATATCGCGTGCTCGGCCTTCCCAGTTTTGGTTCAGTGCCGCACCGAGTAACAAGCCTTTGCCACGCACTTCACTGAAGATGCCGTATTTATCATTGATCGCTTCTAACCCGTCACGGAACCATTGCTCACGCTCTATGACACCGGCAAGCACGTCGGGTTTGGTCACTTCATTAACCACCGCTTCTGCCACCGCACAGGCCAGTGGATTACCGCCATAAGTAGAGCCATGAACCCCCGGCTTCATATGCGCAGCCAAGGCGTCGGTCGTTAACATGGCACCAATTGGGATCCCGCCACCGAGTGATTTTGCGGTGGCCAAAATATCGGGCTCGACCCCAGACTCTTGATAAGCATAAAAAGTACCGGTGCGCCCGTTCCCCGTTTGCACTTCATCAAACACTAAAAGCGCATTGTGTTTATCACACAGTTCACGCACGGCTTGGAGAAAACCTGGCTCTGGCGGCACAATCCCACCTTCACCTTGTAAAGGCTCCATCATCACCGCACAGGTTCGGTCCGAAATATGATCGGCCAATGCGGCAATGTCATTGTAAGGAAGGTGTGTTACATCGCCGGGTTTGGGTCCAAAGCCATCGGAATACGCGGGCTGACCACCTACGGTGACAGTAAAGAAGGTGCGACCATGGAAGCCTTTGGTAAAGGCAATGATTTCACTTTTATGCTCACCATGTTCTTCTTTTGCCCAACGACGTGCCAGTTTCAGGGCCGCTTCGTTCGCTTCAGCGCCCGAGTTAGCGTAAAACACGCGGTCGGCAAATGAGAGTTCGGTGAGGCGTTTAGCCAGACGCAACGCGGGCGCATTGGTCATGACATTACTCAAATGCCACAGTTTCTGGGCTTGCTCGGTTAACGCATCAACCATGACCGGATGACAATGGCCTAAACAGCTCACCGCGATACCACCGGCAAAATCGATATACTCTCGGCCTTCTTGGTCCCAAATGCGCGACCCTTTACCGTGATCAGGAATCATCGGCATTGGGTTGTAACATGGCACCATGACTTCATCGAAGAGTTTACGTTCTACTTTGTGCTCCATTGTCATCACTCAATCCTTCTATGTTTTATCTATGAGGCATAGTATTTACATTATTTTAACCGCAGCAATAGCAGATTATGTTTTGTTTTCAGCATGGTAACAAAGCTCATGCAGTTTAAAGAGATAGTTATGCATAAACTGTGAGCAAAGAGAAGATGAAAGTGAGTAAGGCTATGATGCTAAGAAGGCAAGATTAACGGACTAGAGACCGACAGTTGCATAAGGTTGCAGCCGTTGACAAAGTGATTAAAAACAGCGAAATGTAAAATTAGTGATAAAGATCGCTATTTTTTGCAACCATTGCTGAAAAAAAAGACTCAAGAAAGGAAGACATACGGTAAAGGCTGCACGATAGAGGCCGCCACAGATAGAGCGTCAAAAGACGAACATATTAACCTGCCCGTACCGCTACCTAAGATTGTTGAAGAAAATTGGCTAACAAGGCATGGCCCTGCTCCGTCAGAATACTTTCCGGATGAAATTGCACCCCCTCAATCGCCAGCTGCCGATGTTTGAGCCCCATTATAATCTCACTGCCATCGTTATCGATAGCGGTCGCTGTGATAGCCAAACAGTGAGGTAGGCTTTGAGGTTCAACTAATAAAGAATGATAACGCGTGACAGTGACAGGGCTAGGCAGGCCAGCGAAGACCCCTTCTCCTTGGTGGGTAACTTGGGACGTTTTGCCATGCATTACCGTGCGAGCTCTCACGACGTTCGCGCCAAATACTTGTGCCAGCGCCTGATAGCCAAGACAGACCCCTAAAATTGGAATTTTCCCGGCAAAGTGTGCAATCACCGCTAAGGAAATCCCCGCTTCATCCGGGGTACAAGGGCCAGGGGAGATAACGATGTGCGAGGGAGCCATCACCTCAATATCCGCCACACTAATGGCGTCATTTCGCACAACATGGACCGATGCGCCCAGCTCACAAAAGTACTGATAAAGGTTATAGGTAAAGGAATCGTAATTATCGATGATAAGAAGCACTGTGCTACGCCATGCGATGGAAAACCGGCATGATGCTACCACAGTGCTGAATAGGCGTCATCCAGGTGCGAGCAACCTTCGCTGCCCGCCACAAGCTTACGGCTGGGTGAGCTGACAGCGAAATCCGGTGTATTTAACCGTCATCGCGCTATCTGCAGGTGCTCGGCCGCAGTAAACCGGGATCAACCCTAACGCTTTCACGGATACCCTTATCGAATCATCCGGCTGCAGCGCCAAGGATTGAACTAAAGGGCTAGCCTGGTCAAAGGTGCGCGTCGCGCGCCATTTCATCCACGCATGATCCGGACTTTTTTGTCCATTAAGTAAGGGGATAATAGGCAAGAAACTGCGATTATTGATCGTTACCGAGACGGGGACCACGGGCTCAGGATAATCGAGTGAGACCAGCACAGGATCGTGATCAGATGACGAGAATGGATTACTCGATTTCACCAATTCTCCGCTATATTGCCGGCTGTACTCAAACAGGGTGCTCTCTACCGAGTTAATATGCCACTCTTCCACCCCGACCACTTTGCTCGCCAAACTGGCATTGGCGAGTGCATGATCTAACGCGCCCAGTTCCCCAGAAAATGAGTACGAGTAGGCTTTATCTCCTAACCACTGCGTTGCGAGATTGGTATAACCAAGACCTTGCTCAACGACGCTTGGCGTTGGATGCATAGGCACACCACGAATTTCAGTGCCCGCCGCGGTAATAATATCGCGCTGGCCCTCAGTACGCTGATAATCCGTTAGCACCCGCACCGGATCTTCTTGCGCATAAGCATTGAGATCACCCAAAATTAATACGTCACCGTCGACCGCTTTGAGATGGTCACGCAATGCAACGGCGGCAGACACGCGAAACGCATTGCAGTATCCCTGCATATCCGCGGTATCAGTATCAAACTCACCCGCAATCCAGTCTTCATAGCAGCCTGAGCCTTTCGATTTAAAGTGATTCACCACCACACTGAGCGGCTGGTCATTAACCATAAAACGTTGAATTAGGCTATCACGCTGGTATTTGTCGAGTGTCTTGGTTTCTCCGTCTGGACTTTCGCCGCTGATATGCTGCTCTGGCATGGGTACCGCTTGCGCCTCACCTGCGAGATTGACCTTCGCGGGGCGATAAATCATGCCCACCATAATCGCATCTGAGCCAAAATAGGCGCCCTGATTTTTCTCTTGGTCACTGGGTTCGACAAATTGGTAATGATCACGCGAGTCAGCAAATTGCGCATTTAAATGGGTCACCAGATCAGCAATGGCGCTGCCAGCCTCAAAGCCATTATTCTCAATTTCCATCAAACCGACAATGTCGGCGTCCATCGCGGTGAGTGCATTGACAATTTTAGTGCGTTGCAACCCAAACTCAGCCGCCGTTTTCGCCCCACGGTTACAGCCACGATTCGCATCGGCATCGGCACGATCATCACAGGTCACGTTGAGTGGGCCACCGACCGCACTGGCACTGGTGAAATAGTTAAGTACGTTAAAACTCGCCACCTTAATGTCAGCGCCAGGCACGTTATTCGGTGCCGGTTGACGATCATTTTGGTGCACAATATCACCGGCAGTGATGGTGTTTGTTGCAACAAGTCGGTATTGGTCGTAGCTATAACCCATAACACCGCTCAAACGCTCGACCCGATCGCCAATACGTAGATATCCCTGCTCGGCATCTAAGCCTGGAAAATACGGGATCTTGCCGTCTTTCGCTTTTTGATCGCTCTCGATATACAGCTGGTTATCGCTATTTTTTGCGGCTAATGCCTCAGCGTCAGGCGTTAACGCGGGATACTGTTGCGTGGGTTTGTATAAAGGGGATTGATGCGATAACACCATATTGTTACGGAAGGCATCGTAGTCAAAGCCAAAGTTACGCGTGATCACCAAATCGCTATCCGCGTCCATGGTGACGTACATCCCTTCGTAGCGCTCAAGTGCCTCGTGCAAAGTCTCATCGGGTTGAACACGGAGTGCCGTCGGTGCAATCGTCCCCTGAGGTGCTCCCTTAGCCACTTGTTCATCGGTAACACCCAGTTGGGTATGGCCGTAATACTCGTTGATGTAACCACTGGCACATAAGGTGTCACCGGGCTGTAAGTTGAGGTCATCAGCGCCTCGCAAGTAAACAAATAAGCCATCGGAAGTGGCACGATTACCATCGCCTTGCGGATCTTGTATCCAGGCTCCTTTATACAAGCCTTGGGTAACGGCAGTGACTACGCCTTGTACCGCATAAATTTTATCTGAGCGGTACTGCCCGTCTGGGACCAATGGGCTACGCGCGCCGTCACCTTGAATCGCGTAGATGGGGGTTGGGGTTGTCACACCACATTGATAAGTTTCAGTCGGTGGGGCTTTTGCCGCCGCGGGCAGTGCAACGCCGGCCAGCACCAAAGCAAGGGGCGACCACATCAATGGCTTTTTCATACCTGTTCCTTCACGTAAATTGAGTGTTTACTCGAAAATCGGATGCATTATTCATGATAGATACAGAATATGACGTGATATGAATCGCATCGAGGCTAGCGATTATTGATGAATTCGTTAGAAGTGAGAGGCCGGATCAGCCTTGATCAAAAAAGCAGCGAGACTGGCCCGCTGCTTACTTGTTTTGTGATTGTACCAGGTTTGTACTATTACAAACGCGTGCTACACACGTGGCACAAAACCGACCGCATCATAAACTTTGCGTAAGGTGTCTTGTGCCCGTGCAGAGGCATGCGCCGCCCCTTTTTGCATCACATTATCGAGCATTGCGCGATCAGCTCGAAACGCATGATAGCGCGCTTGCAACGGCTCTAGCATCGCGACGACGGCGTCTGCAGTGTCTTTTTTCAGGTGGCCATACATCTTGCCTTCATACGCTTTTTCTAGCGTATCAATTGACTCACCCGTCGCCCCAGACAATAACCCAAGCAAGTTGGAAACACCCGGTTTTTGTGCACTATCAAAACGGACACGCGGCGGCTCTTCTGAGTCCGTGACCGCACGTTTGATTTTTTTCGCAATCGCTTTTGGATCTTCGAGCAGCCCGATCACATTGTTACGGTTATCGTCAGATTTCGACATTTTTTTGGTCGGATCTTGCAGGCTCATGACCCGCGCATTGACATCGGGTGTGTAAGGCTCAGGCAGAGCAAACACATCGCCATAGCGATTATTAAAACGGGTCGCCACGTCACGCGCCAGTTCAAGGTGCTGCTTTTGATCGTTACCCACCGGCACTTGGTTGGTTTGATACAAAAGAATGTCTGCCGCCATCAATACCGGATAACTAAACAATCCCGCGTTAATGTTCTCAGCATGGCGCTGCGACTTATCTTTAAACTGGGTCATCCGATTCAACTCACCCATTTGGGTGTAGCAGTTTAACACCCAGCTGAGTTGAGCATGCTCAGGCACGTGGGACTGGACAAACAAGTTGCTTTTTTCTGGACTGACTCCCACCGCGAGACACAGCGCCAGCGCATCTAAAGTCGCTTCGCGCAAGGCATCCGCATCTTGGTGAACCGTAATGGCATGTAAATCCACCACACAGTACTGACAATCATAATCATCTTGCATCTGTTCCCACTGACGCAACGCGCCCAGATAATTACCAATACTCAGCTCGCCTGAGGGCTGCACACCACTCAATACAATGGGTTTCGAAGATTGACTCATGATGATTCGGTTCCTTTACATGTTGCCCGTGTGGGCGGTCTTATTTGCTGGTTGAAAGCGTTACGCGGAGTAATTAGCCACCACTGCCTCTAGTTGGCTAAAATGGTCCAGCACATAGCTGGGTTGGCTGTCACTGATTGGCTCACCGTAGTTGTAGCCATAAGTGAGGCCAACGGAGGCCATTCCCGCATTGTGTGCTGCTAAGATATCATTTTTTGAGTCACCGACCATCAACATCTGGGCATTGGTTAACCCATGCTTATCGCGCAACAGGTGCAAGCCTTCTGGGTCAGGTTTGCTGGTTGACAGACTATCACCACCAATCACATCACTGAACAAGGGCGCTAACCCTAAATCCTCTAAAATAGCGGGCACGAAAGCGATCGGTTTATTCGTGACGACGCCCAGCTGATATCCCTGCTGGTGCAATGCGGTTAGGGTCTCTTTCACGCCAGGGTACAGCACGGTTTTTTCGTGACCATTGTGCTCATAATGGTAATTAAAACGCGTGCGTGCAGTTGCGACCAGCTCAGGGTCAAGCGCTGGATCATGATCATGCGCACGGGACAATGCGCGACGAATCATAATATCCGCACCATTCCCTATCCAACCGGTCACCTCGGCTACACTCACTGTTGGCCGGTCCAAATCCGCCAGCATCATCTGCAGCGCTTGGGTCAAATCGGGCACGCTATCAACCAAGGTGCCATCTAAATCAAATGCAATATAACGCAGGCTCATACGACTTCATTACCTTTCTACTTTTGCCAGTTCGGCACGCATTTCTTCAATTGCGGTTTTATAATCCGGTTGACCAAAAATGGCCGACCCTGCGACAAACATATCCGCACCCGCTTGGGCAACGTCTGCAATGTTATTGGCCTTTACACCGCCGTCAATTTCCAGACGAATATCTCGCCCGCTGGCATCAATACGCTGACGGACCTCACGCAGTTTATCTAAGGTGGTGGGAATAAAAGACTGGCCGCCAAACCCAGGATTGACCGACATCAGCAGGATCATATCGAGCTTATCCATCACATAATCTAAGTGGTGGAGCGGCGTTGCCGGGTTAAAGACCAAACCCGCTTGCATGCCGTGCTCTTTGATCAACTGCAACGTGCGGTCAATATGCTCACTGGCTTCAGCATGAAACGTCACCATGTTCGCGCCCGCTTTAGCAAAATCAGGAATAATGCGGTCGACCGGCTTAACCATCAAGTGAACATCAATCGGTGCGGTGATCCCATAGTCACGTAAAGCCTGACAAACCGGGGCACCAAATGTCAGGTTCGGAACGTAATGGTTATCCATCACATCAAAGTGAATCACATCTGCACCCGCCGCCAATACGTTTTCAACTTCTTCGCCCAATCGGGCAAAGTCTGCAGATAAAATCGATGGCGCAATCAAAAAATCCTTCATAGTGCGGTCGCCTCAATTGCCAAAAAGTCGCCGTAATTCTACCCGATATCGGCCATGAAGTCTTACCTTAACCATGCTTAATCTCAGCGAACACTGGCAAGTGCCAGAGAATTAACTAGAGTAAAAACAGAGGCTGAAAATGGAGGCAGGATGGGCGAAAAACCTAGACTGAAACAGGTAGTAACAAGTGTCATCGCTGCTTTGTTTGGGGTGCAATCACAACGCAATCGCGAGCGAGATTTCGGCTATGATTCACCGGCAATTTATATCATTACCGGCGTTATCATGATCGGACTCGTCATTGGCGCGCTGCTGGTGATCGTGAGCTGGTTGACGTGAGCGCTTTGAGGCAACAGCGCTTAAGGCGTGGATGGCTGAGGGGAAAAAAGTGCCAATAGCTCATCTACCTTATTACGACCATTGCCATTACGGCTGATGGTACGCTTAACTTTCACCACATTAAAACTCGCGCCACGATATAAACGGCGTGTATAGGGCGTATCGTGATTGGAGATTAATACCGGCACCCCTTGGGCCAACGACGCTTGCTCAGCATGCTCAGCCAGCAAGGCTTGATCATCCAGCGTAAAACCATTGGTGGCGTAGGTGGTAAAATTCGCCGTAGCAGTTAAAGGCGCGTAAGGAGGGTCGCAATAAATCACTGTTCCTTTCGTCGCCCGAGCAAAACTCTCCCCATACCCTTCACATACAAATTCTGCACGCTGGGCCTTTTCTGCAAAGATCGCGAGCTCTTTTTCCGGAAAATATGGCTTTTTGTACGACCCAAATGGGACATTGAAACCGCCTTTTTTATTGTACCGACACAAGCCATTAAAGCCGTGACGATTCATATACAAAAAGTACAGCGAGCGTAAATAAGGGTCTGTGGTAAGGTTAAACTCCCGGCGGACATCTAGATAGCGCTCTTTTTGGTTGTACTCTTGGCAAAAGAAGACGCGCGCATCCGCCACAAAACGCAACGGCGTTTGCTTAATAATATTGTATAGGTTGATAAGATCTGGGTTGATGTCAGCCAGAATGTAATGTTCGTAATCGGTGTTTAGAAATACCGATCCAGCACCGACGAAGGGCTCGATAAGCGTGTTCCCTTCGGGAAGATGACGACGAATGTCATCGACTAGCGAGTATTTGCCACCAGCCCACTTTAGAAACGCGCGATGCTTTCTCATTGCCCCTGATCTATCTCTGCGGTGTGAAAAGGGGCGGATTGTACCCTATTTTGGCTCATCAATCAGCGGATTTTACTGCCCATTTGCGCGGTTGATTTCACGGTGAACCTGACTAAAAGACTTCACAAACGGCTGCAGCGCCCGTAGATTATCCGCCAATGTCAGTTCCGCACGACGCGCATCCGTGACGCTGGCATAATCACCCAGTAACACCATGTACCAGTCAGCATTGTTGCGTTGGGTTTGATACACCTGAACCCGATCACTCAGTTGGTAGTTAGCGATAAAGTCTGTCGCATCTTGACGCGAACGCAACGCTGCGAGCTGCAGGGCATAACGCTGGGCAGGTACATCAAGCAAAGCTTGCGCGTCAAAAGATAAGCGATTATCACTGGCCGCGTCCGCTGTCGACGCTGTCTCTGTAGATGCTGCCTCTGCAGACGACGAGGCGGCGGTATTTTGCGATTGCGCCACATCTGAGGGCTGATCCGGTGTCGCGGGCGCAGGAATCGCTTGGTTAATCTCGCTAGCAAGTGCTTCCTCAACCGCCTGGGTGCCATCGCCACCGGCATCTTGTTCATTAATAATGGCGTCGACAACATCATCAGGTAAAACCACTCTCTGGCCCGCATCATTGCGACCGACGGTTAACCCCTCACCGTTGACTTCCTGCGGTAAATTCGCTTGATCATCGGTCACCGCTGCGTTCGATCCCGCCACGGTGTCGGTTTGATCCGCTGCCGAGTTGCTATCTTGACCTGTCACTTGCCCATCAAGGGTTTGTGGGTCAGTGGTCGCTTGCTGCTCGTTGAGTAAATCATCCAAGTTTTTTAACCCGTCAGGGAGCATTGTCTCAGCCGACGAGGCGTCATCTTGACTCGGAAAAGCCCACCAGATCGCACCGGCACCCACAATCATCAGCACCACGGCCAACAGCAGCATTAAAAAGGGTTTATTATTTTTCGCGGGCTTTTTATTGTCTTTACTCACAGCGCCTATCTCCTGATTGTCCTTTCCCATGATGGTGCCGGGGTAAACGGTTTGATTAGCAAGCTTGGCTAACCACTGTTTTTTACCCGCTGCATCAATACGTTGCGTGACGGCTAACACATCGATGAACATCTCTTCTTCACCGTCATTAAGCGGCGAAATCTCGAGCTCCAGCGGCTTTTGGTCGTGCCCGTAAGACACCTGACGTAGCCACTTGTTCAACTTTCCTGGCAAGGCAAAGAGTACAACATTGATACGCCAGTGTGCTTGATGCTGTGCATATTGCACCAACGCCCATAGCTCAGACAGTAATCCAGGAGTCAGCCGATGCGCATCATCAATCACAATGAGTGCATCACACCCAGCCCCGTCAAGCATCATCGTCAAGCTATCTAGCAGCGGATCCGCTTGATTAAAAACACCGTCTTTGACAATTTGTCGTAGCACGATAGCGCGACGTTGGTCATCGCTTTGTGCCGTATGGCACGCGAGTAAGGCATGAACATGGGCATCCGCCCACTGCTCCATGTAGCGCTCACTTAACCAGGTTTTACCCGCCCCATCAGGCCCGGTGACTTGGATCAGATTCGCGCTAAATCGAGTGATAAATTGCAATCGAGAAAGGAGCTGGGTTTGGCTTTCCAGATCCAGAGCTAGCGTATCAAACGTGTCTGTCATGCATTCAATGGTTAACCGGCATCAATCACATCAGCGATTAGCTGGTGTGGAACATCTGCAACCACTTGAGCCTGGCCTATCGCTGTTGGTAAAACCAGACGCAACTGTCCTGAAAGCACTTTTTTATCACGCATCATGTGCTTAATAAAAGCATCGTAGTCCATTTCACGGGGAGCCTGCACGGGAAGATGTGCACTTTGTAACAGGGCCGTGATGCGAGTAACCGTTTTTTCATCAATCAAACCATGCTGGCACGCCGTTTGTGCCGCCAACACGGTTCCAGCCGAGACCGCTTCACCATGAAGCCAATTGCCGTAGCCCATTTCTGCTTCAATCGCATGACCAAACGTGTGCCCCAAATTCAACAGCGCGCGCACGCCTGTTTCGGTTTCATCTTCGGCCACTACATCGGCTTTGATTTGACAACAACGCCTTATCGCGTAAATCAATGCATCAGGAGAGAGCGCGGTCAGCGCCACCATTTCACTGTCAAGCCAATCAAAGAAAGGGGCATCGGCAATCACACCATACTTGATCACTTCTGCCATCCCCGCAGCAAACTCACGACCGGGCAAGGTGCTTAGCACCTGCGTATCAATCACCACCGCTTTGGGTTGATAAAATGCGCCAATCATGTTTTTGCCAAGAGGATGATTAATTGCTGTTTTCCCACCGACGGACGAATCGACTTGCGACAGTAATGTCGTGGGAACTTGAATAAAATCAACGCCGCGCTGGTAACAAGCACTGGCAAATCCAACAATATCGCCAATCACGCCGCCCCCGAGGGCGACGAGCACGACATCACGGTTATAATTATTTTCTAAAAGAAAGGTGTTGATGGTGTTAAACGTTTCGAGCGATTTATACGCTTCACCATCAGGCAAGCTAAGGCAGGCTACATCAGTTGCGCCTGCCCGCTGAAGGGTTGAGACCAGAGTGGCGCCATAAAGCGGCATCACTGTCTCATTGCTAATAACAGCAACCCGACGGGAATGGACGCCCTCAAACAGGCTCGCATCTGCTAAAAGCCCTTCACCAATCGAGATAGGGTAGCTACGTGCCCCTAAGTTAACGTCTATCCGTTCCATGGTCGGGTCCTGTGGTCGGTTATTGCTGCTCTAAGAGCGCCATGATTTGATTTGCCACCACTTTAGCGCTTTGATCATCAGTTCGTACAACGTAATCCGCAATTTCTTGATACAAAGGATTACGTTCTTCTGCCAATGACTCCAGCACTTCACGTGGTTGGTCAGTTTGCAACAATGGTCGTTTCTTATCGCGTTGGGTACGTGCGAGCTGCTTTTCGATGGTGGTTTCCAAATACACCACCACCCCACGAGCAGAGAGGCGATTACGGCTTTCTTTGCTCATAATCGAGCCACCGCCAGTCGCGAGAACGATACCTTGCTCTTCAGTGAGGTCGTTTATCACGTTTTCTTCGCGTTTACGGAAACCTTCTTCACCCTCAACGTCAAAGACCCATGCAATGTCTGCTCCAGTACGATCTTCAATCACTGAATCAGAATCATAGAATTCCATGTGAAGTTGCTGAGCGAGATGACGACCAATTGTGCTTTTACCAGCCCCCATAGGGCCTACCAAAAAGATGTTTCGTTTTTCAGCCATTTTAAGCAATTTTACGCGCGGTTAAATAAGACAACACCGCCCGCAGGCTTAATGTAAAAAGCCCGAGGCGCCAATTCCTCACAGATATTTCGTGATCAGATTAAAAATTATCTCAGGACAGTGACCCCTTTGGCAACACCTAACCTACCCTGTGACGATTTTAGGGGTCACAAAGATCAGAAGTTCGCGTTTTGCATGGTCTTTTAACTGATGTCGAAACAAACCTCCGAGCAAGGGAATATCCCCAAGGAGAGGCACTTTGGTTTCTTTGTTGATCATCGTGTGCTGAAAAATGCCACCTAAGACCACGGTTTCGCCATTCCGCGCCAAGACTTGGGTATTGATCCGTTTGGTACTGATCGACATCGCCTCACCTTTTCCGGCCACGACCGACTTTTCCGGCATATCTTGGGTCAGCTTTAAATCCAGCACCAACGTATTATCCGGCGTGATCTGAGGCGTGACCGACAAACTCAACACTGCTTTCTTAAAAGAGACGGCCACCGCCCCACTGGAAGAAGCTTCTAAATAGGGCAACTCCGTCCCTTGTTCAATATAGGCGGCTTTTTTATTGGTAGTGATTAATCTTGGGCTCGAGACCACTTCGGCTTTTCGTTCGCTCTCGAGCGCAGAAAGCTCCAAATCGAGCAGTAAATCGTTGCCTAACTTAGCCACTTGAAAGGCCATGCTCGAGGCAGAAGGATTGACTGCAGCTAAATTAACATTGAGGAAATCACCAATACTGCTCCCCTCACCGGCGGCTTCATTTAGGCTGTCAGGACCTTGCTGCGCCAAATCGCTATCCCACATGATATTCCCTTCGACCGACGATCCCACCGTGGTTGAGCCGTTGCGATTCAAAAGCCCCCAACGTACGCCAAGCTCGTCGACCGAACCTTGCTCTACCGTGACAATACGCGCTTCGATTTCCACCTGCTTAACCGGCACATCGAGGTGCTGAACCAAGGTGCGGATACGATCAATGTTCTTGTCAATATCGCGAATGATGATCGCATTGGTCCGCTCATCCAGCGACACCGCCCCCCTTGGAGATAACAAGCTCACGCCTTGCGTTTGACCGCGAATTAATGCGGCTACCTCGCTGGCTTTGGCATAATTTACCGTGATAACCGCCGACGATAGCGGCAACAAGGTTTCTGCTTGCTGCGCCATTTCCAAATCCTGTTTTTCTTGCGCCATCAGCTCTCGACGAGGGGCAACAAGCATCACCTCGCCACGTTGACGCTTGTCCAGCCCTTTCACTCTTAAGATAACCTCTAACACGTCTTGCCAAGGCACACCGTCAATCCGCATGGTGATATTGCCCTGAACACTGTCTGAGGTGACTAAATTAAACTGATTTTGCTCAGCAATCAGTTGGAGCACAGCGCGAACTGGAATGTCTTGGAAGTTGATCGAAATCGGTGCATTCGGATCAAAGGATGCAGGTGTCGTCGGTTCGGTGGCTTGTATGGTTACCACTAATTGTTGTTTTTGTTGATGGTAATCAAAGGCGATCGCTTGCGCCGCTTGCAGATAAATTTTTGCGTGTCCAGAGGATTGTGACACATCGATCGCCGTAATTGCCGAATCCCTGTCTTGGGTATCGATCCGCTTCATTAATGACGGTTTAATCGTTACCTGCGGTAATCGGATATGGAGTTGATCGGCGCTGGGCTGACGAAAATCCGCCATGATCGCAGGGCTGTCGAAGCCCAAAATCAGTTGCGCCTCTCCCTGAGCAGAGCGGGTTAACTGCAACTGGCTCAAGGTTGTCATCTCCGCAGCCTGAGCGGACGCGCCCATAAAACACACCACGATCAGCGCCACGCGCACAAGCGACCACGGTATAAGGGTATATCGGGCGTTATACGCCGCGAAAATCATCATAACAGTTATCCTTTACGACAGGTTAGGTTCGATTGAAAGCGTCACGGTCCGTTGCTGCCAGCATCCTAAACCATCAGGTAGTGCCTGGTTTATCGCGACATGATCACGCGTCATCGCCATCACTCGGCCGTGGTGTTCACCAAGCCGGTCGCCACGTGCGACTTGCTTGACCATCCCATTCGGCAAAGCAATGAGTGCCTGTTTTTGCCCCCCTTTAGTGAGGCTTCCTTTCATTTCAAGTTGTGCTAAAGGTAAGGTTGAAAGCGGACTGTCACGCCAATGCAAGGCCGGTTGCCAGCAATCACCAGGAGACATCCGTTGAGGGTCCGATGAGACCGACAGAACAAATGGATCGCGCGCTTCTTTTGCAAAGGGGACAGGTTGATAAACACTAGGCGGCGGCATGCGTGTCGCGGTAACCGTCGCTTGTGCTTGCACCTGGCGCATAAACTGATGCATGTCATCATCCGTTTTTTGACAACCACTCAAGATCACGATCAACAAAAATACACTGGCTCTTAACATGACGCGTCCTAGTTTGTGGGTTGATTGAGCGCGGGGCGGCCGGTATAGCGATACGTCGTCGCAGACACCGAAAATTGCAATGGCGCCGCAGACGGCGGCTGTTCGGTCTCGCGCGCGAGGACAAAGTCCTGCAATGACACTAAGCGAGTCATCGCGGCAATATCGGCACTGAACGCGCCAATATCTCGATACTGGCCTTCAAGCACAATGTTGATTGGAATGGCGTCTAGCCAGCTTCCTTGCTTTCTCGGCTGCCATGCGAGCGTTTCAAACTGCAACTGGTGACGCATCCCCACCTCGTTCACACCAGCCAGCAGGCCCGCGAGCTCTTCTTCCTCAGGCAATTGCCGAATCAGTCTTGCGTAGCGTTGATTAAGCGTCTCTATTTGCGCCTGGACATCGGGTAACGCAGCCACCTCATGCGCTAACTGTCGATAACGTGCTTTCAGTTGAGACTCTTGCCGGTGAGCATCAAGCAAGGTCGCTTGATTTGGCTGTCCAGCGCCTAACCAGCCGACATACCCCATCACTGTCAGTAAAGCACCCCATAAACTCAGCTTTACCGACCAAGGCGCAAACGGTAGCCGTCGCCACTCCCATGCCATCGAATCCATCACTGTTCGTCCTCCTCGCGCTCCGGTAATTGGGGGGAAACATAGTGTGTCAGTGAAAAGCTCAGTCGAAACCGTTTATTGGGCCCGACGGTGTGATCACCCGTCACTACGGTATCGATATCGAGCGCCTCTACCGCTTGCTGCGCTTCCAACGCGGCCAGCAAACGCGCGAGCTCTGCGTTTGAATTCACCCACCCTTCTAAACGGATATGGCCTTTTTGTTGTGCCAACCGGGTTAAATAGGCACCAGCAGGCATCACCGTCGGTATAAAGTTGAGCACCTCAGTGACATTATTACGCTGTCTTTGCAGTTGATTGACCAACCCGAGCCGTGATTGCAAGGCGCGACGTTTAGTGTCTTGTTGCTCAAAGCGCACTAAGGTTTGTTTAAACTGCGTGATGCCTTGTTCAAGTTGTTGATTACGGTGTTGCTGCCCCGCTATCTGATAATGCTGCCACTGGATGAATCCCATTCCGATGATCAGTGCGCTCCCCACAACCGCAAGGGTTTGCAGGATAAAATGGCGTGCCTGTCGACGTTGCACTTGCGCGCGCCAGGGGAGTAAGTTAATCCTCATGAACCGCTCGCTCCTCGGAGCGCAAGCCCAAGCGCCGAGCTAGCATGAGGGCTTAGAGAGGGCGCGCCAAAGGGTTCTCCAGGTTGAATAAACACACGTTGGG
The DNA here is from genome assembly GCF_001996185.1 of Salinivibrio costicola subsp. alcaliphilus. Lineage (NCBI taxonomy): Bacteria > Pseudomonadati > Pseudomonadota > Gammaproteobacteria > Vibrionales > Vibrionaceae > Salinivibrio > Salinivibrio costicola. Next base: position 102,693 of record NZ_MUFR01000002.1, on the reverse strand, counting down.
CAGATGAAGGGCAGAGAATGTCGCTGGGCCAGTGACCGCTTAGCCATAGGGTTGAGATAGGCACCGCGTGTTCGCTCTCCACGCGTTGATAGGCATGATCCAAATGTTGTTGTAGAACGCGAGAGGACGCCGTTGCCTCGTCTTCTGAGCCAGCTCTTCTTAACGGCATTGCGACGGTCAAAGATTGTTGGTACAGCCCGCCATCGGATAACGCGCGCATCGCCGTCAACTTGCCGGCATCAAGATGTAGCCATAGCGGTGAAGTCTGTGGTTGGTAGTGACCTATCAACGCATCATAAACTTCTTGCAGCCCATGCTGCTGCGTATCGACAACACTTACTTTTAATCCCACGTCTTTCAACGCCGAAAGTATTGGCGTGAGTGTCTGTTGGCGACAGGCCACTACCTGGTACTGCGCCTGTCCTGGCTGATGGTTCAACGCATGCTGTTTGGTAAAATCGAAGAAAAGACCACTAATTTCCATATTGAGCGCCATGCCCAATGCTTGTCCGACCACGGCTTCCTGCTCGAGAGGATCATCCACATCGGCTGCCATCAGGGTCTTACTGATCACGGTGTCATCCTCAACGCCTACCACCACATTCGGTGACAAACGTTGATACCAGGACACTCGGCTCAATAGTGTGTCTTTGAGCGTTTTCATCGTGGTTGTCAGGGTGTTTTCATCACCAGCGGTCAAGATATGATGCCCGGAAACCTTGAAGGATGAAGGGGACGGGCATAGCGCAATCGCGTGGCTTTCCGTTTGGCCCAAAGCGATACCTAAAACTGCCGAACTTGGAATCATTTCGTGTTAGGCTCCAACGTCAGAGTAAGGTCAGTATTTACAAAACTGTCCTCATCACGGGTTATTTTTTATGCTGGTGCCTTTATACTACTCACGTATGATTATTAAACGGCTAAACGGCAACGAAACGGGAAATCTCAGGTGAAGTTCATAAAGCGTTTGCTTATCTTTGCACTGGTTTGCACAGTGCTTGGAGTCACAACAATCTTTGGGTTTTACCTTTATGTGAAACCCGACCTCCCCGATGTGGCGACATTGCAAGATGTTGAGCTACAAACTCCGATGCAGGTCTATAGCGCGGATGGTGAGTTAATCTCGCAATTCGGCGAAAAACGGCGTATTCCAGTCAAACTCGAGGATATACCTCAACCTATGATTGATGCCTTAATTGCCACCGAAGATAGCCGCTTTTATCAACACCCAGGCATTGATCCTATTGGTATTGTTCGTGCCGCGGCGGTTGTCGCCATGTCTGGCAGTGCCAAGCAAGGTGCCAGCACCATCACCCAACAGCTAGCACGAAACTTCTTCCTGACCAACGAAAAGCGAATTATGCGCAAGATAAAAGAAATTTTTATCGCGGTGCATATCGAACAATTGCTCAGTAAAGAAGAGATCCTTGAGCTCTATTTCAACAAAGTCTTCTTGGGGTATCGCTCTTATGGCGTAGGAGCAGCCGCACACGTGTATTTTGGCAAAACCTTAGATCAACTGACCTTAAGCGAAATGGCCGTGATCGTGGGGTTACCCAAAGCGCCCTCCACCATGAACCCACTTTACTCGCTTTCACGCTCAACCGAGCGACGGAACGTAGTGCTCGGCCGCATGTTGAATGAGGGCTACATTTCTAATGCGGAATACCAGCAAGCAAAAAATGAGCCTATTGTCGCCAGCTACCATGGCGCCGAAATAGAACTCTCAGCACCCTATGTTGCTGAAATGGCTAGGGCTTGGGCGGTCGATGCGCTTGGCGATGATGCCTACACCTCAGGGGTACGTATTTTCACCAGTGTGGATGCGGATATGCAGCGCGCGGCCAACAACGCCGCCATAGAGAATATCCTCGCCTATGACAGGCGCCATGGTTTTCGTGGCCCAGTAGCCACGCTTTGGCAGGCGCCTAGCGAACGCTGGCAACATCAACGTATTGTTGATCACCTTGCCAAGCAACCCAGTTACGGCCCCTTGGAGCCTGCGGTCGTGACCGATGTAAAGGCACAATCGGCACAGGTTATTGGGCCCAATGGCCGTGAAATCGAACTGCCTTGGAAAGGACTCGACTGGGCGCGACCTTATATTACTGATAGTCGCCAAGGCCCAGCGCCCAAACGTGCTGATGCGTTCCTCGCCAGTGGCCAACAAGTGTTTATTCGTCGAGTCAATGACAGCTGGCATTTGGCGCAAGTGCCCAACGCCAATACCGCCTTAGTATCCATGTCCCCCACCACGGGGGCGATCAAAGCCTTAGTGGGTGGATTTAACTTTGTGCATAGCAAATTTAATCGTGCCACCCAGTCGGTTCGCCAAGTGGGCTCAAGTATCAAGCCCTTTATTTACTCCGCCGCAGTCAATGAGGGAATGACGCTAGCCAGCCTTATCAATGACGCGCCCATTAACCGTTGGGATCGCAGCCAAGGGGTGGCATGGCGTCCGAAAAACTCGCCGCCACGTTATGAAGGGCCACTACGTGCTCGCCTTGGACTGGCACAATCGAAAAACGTGATGGCTGTGCGTGTCCTCCGTCGTGTTGGCTTGGACGATACCTTAGATTATCTGACTCGCTTTGGCTTTAAACGTGATGACCTCCCTCGCGCCGAAGCCATTGCACTCGGCGCAGGTAGCTTAACGCCGGTTGAAATGGCACAAGGGTTTAGCGTATTTGCCAATGGTGGCTACTTTATGGGGCCTTTCATCATCGATCGGGTAGAAACGCCCTTCGGTGAGGAAATTTATCGTGCCAACCCACCGGTTATATGCGACCACTGTGAGCGCAAACCGGAAAAAGCTGACCCGTTTAATGAGCAAAACTTATTGACGGACAATGGCAGTGACCAACCAACACCGCGCAATGCCAAGCAAGTGATTGATGAACAAAATGCCTTCTTGGTGCGCGAAATGATGCAAAGCAACATTTGGGGCGGCGGCGATTGGCGTTATGGCACCGGTTGGAACGGCACGGGCTGGCGCGCTCAAGCGCTCAAACGTCGCGATATCGGTGGTAAAACCGGGACCACCAATGACTCCAAAGACACTTGGTACACTGGTTATGGCCCAGGTATCGTCACCACGGTTTGGGTTGGCTTTGATGATCATTCGCGTGAACTCGGTCGCACCACTCGTAATGCTAATTTAGGCGACGAGCGCCAACCGATTTATGGGGCGGAATCTGGCGCGAAAACCGCAGAACCTGCTTGGATTGACTTTATGCAGCATGCTCTTGCGGATGTGCCAGAGCAAAATAAAGTGGTGCCGTCCGGCATAGTCAAAGTACGGATCGATCGCGAGACCGGACTGCTGACAAGAAAAACCGATCATACCTCGATGTTTGAGTACTTTATCAAAGGCACCGAGCCGACAGAATATGTATCGGCTCAGCCTGATGGCAACATTTACGAGTCCAACACGGAATCCTTGTTTTAACTCGATAAACGCTTAAACCACAACGCCCACATCCGTGGGCGTTGTCACCTCAATGCCAGTATCTTGTGTTAGCGGTGATTTAAGCCGCTCCTTATCGCGGTCATCTGGCCACCAATGGCGTCCGCAAGCTGTTCATATCGTCCTCGTAACGGTGATCCAGGGCGATAATCGAGCATGATTTGTCGCGACGGCGTCGGTGACGTAATGGGGATATACACCACACCATCGCGTTTATCGGCAGGCACGGACAGCTGAGGCAATAAGGTAATCCCACTTCCTGCGGCCACCATGTTGCGTAACGTTTCTAGGCTGGTCGCGCGGAAACGTTGATCCTCTTGCGCACCGACTTTAAAACAAAAGCCCATGGCTTGATCGCGCAAACAGTGGCCATCGCCCAGCATCAACAAGGTTTCCCCGTCTAACACATCAAGCGCAACTTCAGCACATTCCGCCAACCGGTGCTTTTCGTTGACCGCAAGCAACATCGGCTCATCATAGAGTGGCAGCTCTTTAAGGTGCTGTGTTTCTTCGACAGAGGCCAGGATAACGCAATCGAGCTTGCCTTCTTCCAACTGCTGAACCAGTTGCTGGGTTTGTCCCTCATGAATAAACAGCTCTAAATCTGGGAAACAATCTCGCAGCATCGGAATGATTTTGGGTAATAGATACGGCCCCACGGTGGGAATAAAGCCAATATGTAGGGGGCCGGTCATACTTTCACCTTGCTCACTGGCCAATTCGGTTAAAATTGTGACTTCCCGCAATACGTTACGTGCTTGCTGTACTAACCTCATACCGGCATCGGTGAACAGAACCCGACGACTGGTACGCTCAAGTAAGCTGACGCCGAGTTCATCCTCCAGTTTACGAATTTGGCCACTCAAGGTCGGCTGGCTGACAAAGCAAGCCTCAGCGGCTTTGCGAAAATGTCGGTGTTCAGCCAACGCAACCAAATACTCCAAGTCACGAATGTTCATCGTTGTCTCTTCTATAGGGGATAACTATCAAAACCATAGCATCAAGCGATTAGAGCTATCAATCTTATTTAGCAATACTAGACCCATCAAAACACAGCGAGTCACTTCTCGCTTAACAACTTTAATTGAAAACAAAAGGAACGATTCATGACAGCAACCAAAGAAGGCCAGCCAGTACCACAAGTAACCTTCCGCACTCGCGAAGGCGATCAGTGGAAAGACGTGACCAGCGATGACATCTTTGCCAACAAAACCGTCATTGTGTTCAGCCTGCCAGGCGCGTTCACCCCGACGTGTTCTTCTTCGCATCTGCCACGCTATAACGAGCTGTACCCTGTCTTTCAACAACACGGCGTTGATGACATCGTTTGTGTCTCGGTCAATGACACCTTTGTAATGAACGCATGGAAAGCCGACCAAGATGCTGACAACATCCATGTACTACCTGATGGTAACGGTGAATTCACCGATGGCATGGACATGCTGGTCGACAAAAATGATCTTGGCTTTGGCAAACGCTCATGGCGCTACAGCATGCTGGTGAAAAACGGCGTGGTCGAAAAAATGTTTGTTGAGCCAAACGAACCAGGTGACCCGTTCAAGGTCTCTGATGCCGACACCATGCTGGGCTATATTGCTCCTGAGCATAAACTGCAAGATTCGATCACCGTGTTTAGCAAGCCAGGCTGCCCATTCTGTGCCAAAGCAAAACAAGCACTGATCGATGAAGGACTTCAGTTCGAAGAAATTATCCTCGGTAAAGATGCCACCACGGTCTCTTTACGCGCAGTCACCGGCCGTGCCACGGTGCCACAAGTATTTATCGGTGGCCGTCACATCGGTGGCAGCGAAGAGCTCGACACTTACCTAAACCAGTAATCCGCTGTTTGGGCGGCAGCCTTGCCGCCCGTTATTTTCCCAGGAGAAAGCAATGAAAACATTAACGGTTGATGTGGCTGTGATTGGTGGCGGGACCGCCGGGCTCGGTGCCTATCGCGCGGCAAAAGCACAGACAGATAGCGTGGTGATGATTGAAGGCGGCCCGTATGGCACCACCTGTGCACGGGTTGGCTGCATGCCATCCAAACTGTTAATTGCGGCGGCTGAAGCGGCGCACCATATCGACAAAGCGCCCGGTTTTGGTGTCTACCCAGGCGGAAGTACCGAGATAAATGGTCGTGAGGTAATGGATCGGGTTAAACGCGAGCGCGATCGCTTTGTCGGCTTTGTATTGGAAAGTGTCGACGACATCCCCGCCCAAGACAAAATCGATGGCTATGCTCGTTTTGTCGATGATCATACCTTGATGGTTGACGATCACACCACTATCCATGCTGACCGCATTGTGATTGCGACCGGCTCACGTCCGAGCTGGCCCGAGGCCTGGAATCACCTCGGTGATCGTTTGGTGGTCAACGATGATATTTTCGAATGGGATGACTTACCTAAATCGGTTGCCGTGTTTGGTCCGGGCGTGATTGGCCTTGAACTGGGCCAAGCGTTACACCGCCTCGGTGTCGAAATGACTATGTTTGGTGTCGGCGGCCAAGTGGGTCCACTCACCGACCCAGATATCATGGCATATGCAGATAAAACCTTCAGCGAGGAGTTTTATCTCGATGCCGATGCCAAGGTTGAAGAGATGATCCGTGAAGGTGATAAGGTCCAAATCCGTTACCGCGACAAAAACGGCGAAAGCCAGTTGCGTTGGGTTGATTACGTGGTTGCCGCCACCGGTCGTCGCCCCAATGTCGACAAACTTAACCTTGACGCGACGAGCATCAAAGTGGACGCACGCGGTGTCCCAGTAGCCGATAGCTACACCCTGCAAACCACCGCAGCGCATATTTTTATTGCCGGTGATGCTAACAACCAAATTCCACTGCTGCACGAAGCGGCTGACCAAGCCAGAATTGCCGGTGACAACGCGGGGCGCGGCAAAGATATCCGTGCGGGACTGCGCCGTAGCAAGCTATCCGCGGTCTTCTCCGATCCACAAATTGCGATGGTGGGCGAAAGCTATAAAGCAATTACCGATCGTCTCGGCCCATGTGGCTGTTTTGAAATCGGTGTGGTTTCCTTTGAGGGACAAGGTCGCTCACGGGTCATGCTACGCAATAAAGGCTTATTGCATGTTTATGCCGAGCAAGGCACAGGGCGTTTTTTGGGCGCAGAAATGATTGGGCCGAACGCCGAGCACTTAGCACACTTACTCGCCTGGGCTCACCAAAACCAAATGACCATTTCGCAAATGTTGGATATGCCCTTTTATCACCCAGTGATTGAAGAAGGGGTACGTACCGCACTGCGTGATGTCAACGCCAAACTCAAACTCGGGCCAGAGATGATCAAACACTGCATGGATTGCGGCCCAGGCTGCTAATTCACTGTCCTTTTCGCCGAACGCTCGGCGCTTTACAGGCAATGCCTGTTGCTTCCCCAAGCACTTGCTTACCTTTTGCCCTCCTTCGCGGAGGGCTTTTTTGTATCCAACGACTCACTGCGCCACAATGGCGTATCGCCCTCACTGACCAAGAGAGCCCATATGGCTTGTAAATATTGTCAATCTGGCATTTGGAAGCAGAAGTTAGGACGCTGCACGCGCTGTATGACCCAACTTGCTGTCATTTCTGCCATACTTTGGCCGTTTTGGTGGTGGGCCTATGCCGACACGCCACGGCAAGTTGAATCGATCGCATTACTGTTCGCCGCTGGCAGTGCCAGCGCGCTGCTGCTGCTTCATTTGCTGATTTATCCGTTTCGGCGCAACAGAAAGCGGCCCTAAAGCCGCCCCACACTTTTTTACTCAATCTCTGCATGTGAGAAGGTCGAAATCGTCGCCGGCCCCGCAATGTTATAGGTCAGAGCCACTTCATCACAGGCGTGGAAGCGCGGACAGATTTCACAATCTTTCATCACTTTCTCTGGCAATTGCGATTTCGACACTGAGGTAAAGCCCAACTGGGTGAAAAACTCGGGCACCCGGGTGAGGACAAAGACTTGCTCAATCGCCATTTGCTTGGCTTTTTTAATCAAGTGCATCATCAACGCCGTGCCGTGTCCTTGGCGCTGCCAGCCCGCTTCAACCCCTAAGGAGCGAATTTCTGCCAGCCCTGAGTCGTAAATATACAGCGATCCGCAGCCGGTCAAATCCCCTTGATGCTCAGATACCGCAAACAGGCCAATATTACGCACTAATTCATGACGGTCGCGCGGTAAGTTCTCCCCCAATTTCGCCCAATACACCACCATGCCTTCAATGGTATCGAGGTCGGTGAGCCTTGCCGAGCGCACCGTGACTTTGGGGGTAAAGCGCTTATCCAAACGCTTTTGCGCTTCTTGAATAGCAAAGCTGACCTGCTCAGGTGCCACCCCTCCCAGTGCCCGACGTTGGGCCAGGCAGGATTCAATCGTGAGCATGGCATACACATCATCTTCAATCACCGGTGAGAATTGCTGCAAGGTTTCTAGCGGCAGCGCTTCCAGCGCACACCCTTGCTCAATGGCTGACACCACCGCCACGCCAACAATATGGTGCGCTTCACGGAACGGGATCCCTTTGCTCACCAAATAATCGGCCAGCTCGGTCGCATTGGCATGACCTTGCTGCGCCGCTTGTAAGGTTTTGTCTTTATGGATGGTGATGCCTTCAAAGCACAGGGCCGCCATGTCTAAGCAGTCATGCCAGGTGTCCATGGCATCGAATAGCCCTTCTTTGTCTTCTTGCATGTCCTTGTTGTAGGCCAGCGGCAAGGCTTTCACTGTCATCATCATTGCCGACAAGGAACCATACACCCGACCCGTTCGACCACGTATCAGTTCTAACGCATCGGGGTTTTTCTTTTGTGGCATCAGCGACGAGCCTGAGGTGACAGTATCCGCCAGCTCGATAAACCCGGACTCGCCCGAGTTATAGAAGATCATATCTTCGGCCATCCGTGACAGATGCAACATCGACATGGATGCGGCAGACATCATCTCCATCACATGATCGCGGTCCGAGACCGAATCCAAACTATTACGGGTAGCCCGTTTAAATCCCAGGTTTTGTGCCAAGGCATCGCGATCAATCGGATACGCGGTGCCTGCCAGTGCCCCCGATCCGAGTGGGCAGGTATCCAAGCGACTGAGCGCATCTTGCAAACGCGTGGTATCACGCTCAAACATCTCCAGATAGGCCAGACACCAATGGGCAAAGGTCACCGGTTGTGCACGCTGCAAGTGGGTGTAGCCAGGCAGCACGGTACCATGGTGCTGACCCGCCACATCCACCAGCTGCTGCTGAAGCTTATCGAGAGACAGCAAGATTTGCTGGCCTTGCTGGCGACACCACAGTTTGAGATCCGTGGCCACCTGATCGTTGCGCGAGCGTCCGGTATGCAGCTTTTTGCCCAAATCCCCGACTTTCTCGATCAGTTGCTGCTCAACCCAGCTGTGAATGTCTTCGGCCTCTGAGTTTAAGATCTGCTCAGGATTTTCCATCACCGACAGCTTGAGCTCGTTAAGTGCGAGCTCCAATTGCTGTTGCTCGTCTTCACTCAGCACGCCCACTGAACGCAAGGCTTTCGACCAAGCAATGGAGCCCACAATGTCTTGCTCTGCTAAGCGATAGTCAAAGCGCAGCGAATCATTAAACGCTTGAAACCGTTTGTCTGCTGCTTGACTAAAGCGTCCGCCCCATAATGCCATGCTGTCTCTCCTTACTGCTCACGATGCTTTTTTAATTAGGATTGTTTTTGTTTGTTCAGTGTCCGAATCCGGCTCGACAGCGAATACAAACGGATAAAGCCTTCGGCGTGGCTGTGATCGTAGACGTCATCATCACCAAAAGTGGCAAAGTCTTCCGAGTACAAGCTATTGGTCGAGCGCTTTTGTACCACCGTCGCTTGCCCTTTATAGAGTTTGATCACCACCTCGCCCGTTACCGGCGCGGCAAGGGAATTGGCAGCGGCAACAATCGACTGACAAAGTGGCGTAAACCAACGCCCATCATAAATCAGGTGAGAGGCTTTTAAACCGAGCTCCTCACGGAACTGATAACTCTCTTTATCTAGCACCAATTGTTCAACGCCGCGCAGCGCTTCCATGATGATGGTGCCACCCGGGGTTTCGTAGCAGCCGCGGGATTTCATCCCCACCAAACGGTTCTCAACGATATCAATCCGTCCCACGCCATGTTCGGCACCTTTGTCATTCAATAGCGTTAGCACGTCATAAGGCGACATGGATTCACCATCGACCGAGACCACTTCCCCGCTTTGTACTCCCAAGGTGACAAACTCGGGCGTATTGGGCGCCTCTTCCGGCGCGACAGTCCATACCCAGCAATCTTGGTTGGCCGCCGTCCAGGTATCTTCTAACACGCCGCCTTCGGTTGAGACGTGCCAAGCATTGGCATCACGTGAATAGATTTTCTCAAGGCTCGCCGTGCACGGAATATCACGGGCGGCCAAGTAATCGAGCAGGGCTTCACGACTGGTGAGATCCCACTCACGCCAAGGCGCAATCACTTTCAGCTGCGGCGCCAGCGCGGAGAAGGTGCTCTCAAAACGGACTTGATCGTTCCCCTTTCCGGTACAGCCGTGGCAAAGCGCATCCGCGCCGACCTCGAGGGCGCACGCGACCTGCGCTTTGGCAATGATAGGACGCGCCATCGAGGTGCCAAGTAGGTACTTGCCTTCATACACCGCACCGGTTTTCAGGCTGGGATAAATATAATCCGCTACCATTTCGTGTTTTAGATCGGCGATAAAACACTGTGATGCCCCCGAAGCGAGCGCTTTTTGCTCAATGCCTTCGAGCTCTTGTTCGCCTTGACCGACGTCGGCGACAAAGGCGACGACTTCACAGTCATAGTTTTCTTTTAGCCAGGGAATGATGGCCGAGGTATCCAATCCACCCGAATAGGCCAGTACCACTTTGTTGACTTTGCTCATCTTGCTCTCCTTAAATCATGATGCGACGGTTTGAGTAGCGTCGTTATACGTCTTATTAACTGGCGCTAAACCGGGTGCCGATTTGCTGGCCATCGAATAATTGGGTGAGTTTTTCTGGGTAACGCCAAGTGGCAATCTCCACCGGTTTACCCAGTTCGCGGGCGGCGGCAAACGCCGCGTTGACCTTGACCACCATGCCATCGGTGATCACGCCTTTTTCTATCAGGTGTTGCGCATCCAGCTCGGTCAAACAGGGCAGTAGATGGCCTTTGCCATCCAATACACCACTGACATCCGACAGCAGCACTAGCTCCGCCCCGAGGGTGGTAGCCACCGCGACCGCTGCTTGATCGGCATTAACGTTCATCAGCTCACCTTGGTCACTGATGCCAATCGAGCTAATAATGGGGACACAATCAGCGGCCAGTACCGCCTGCAGCAGGCTGGGATCGCCGGCGCTGGCTTCTCCCACCGCACCCAGCTCAGGGTCCAGCTGGCTGACCTGACACAGGCCACCGTCGGCCAAGCTCAAGCCACAGCTTTTAATGTTTGCTTTACGTGCTTGGGCTAACAGCAACTTGTTTGCTGTCCCTGCCAACGCACCGGTGACATAATCAATCTGGTCGGCGGGCGTGACCCGTAAGCCTTGGTTTTTGACACTGGTGAGGTTGAGCTTTTTGAGCAGATCATCGACCAAGTAACCGCCACCATGCACCAGCACTAACGGGCGCTCCGCCTCACTGCGATAGGTATTGATCGCGCCGAAAACCTTGGCGAGGGTCTCGCTGCAGCTCAGTGCCGCGCCGCCTAATTTAATCACTAATGGCGTTTTCATCCGTTTCTCCTAGACAATCGCGGTAGTTTCGGCAAAGCCAAACTTCAGGTTTAAACACTGCACGGCTTGGCTGGCCGCGCCTTTAAGTAAATTATCAATCGCACTGGTAAGGATCAGATGCCCATGCGCGGCCTGATAGCCAATATCGCAAAAGCCGGTATGTTGCACCGCGTGTAGCTTGGCCACCTCACCGGCAGGAAGCACCCGTACCAAAGGCGCCTTTTGATAGGCGTGAGAGAGTGCCTGCCCCACCTCCGCCTCACTAACACCTGGCGCTAATTTGGCGGTAATGGTGGCAAGAATGCCGCGTTTGTAGCTGCCAAGGTGCGGGGTGAAAATCACCGGCGTATCTAGGTGTGCGGCAATCTCTGGCTGATGACGGTGAGAAAACACCCCGTAGGCATGCAGGCTCACTTCGCAAAAACTGTTGGTCAGACTCGCTTTGCGCCCCGCGCCCGTCACGCCGCTAGTGGCATTGATCACCGGCCACATTTGTTTATCCAACAAGCCTGCATCCAGCACAGGTTTGAGCGCTAATTGACTGGCGGTGGGGTAACACCCAGGTACGGCGACTAGCTGCGCTGCTTGCAATGCCTCACCCTGCCACTCGGCCAAGCCATACACGGCTTGCGCCAGCCATGTCGGCGATTGGTGCGCAAAACCGTAGTGTTCGGGATAAAAATCGGCTTGATTGACCCGATACGCCCCCGACAAATCAAACACCACGCAACCTTGAGCCAGAAAAACCGGCGCCAATTCATGACTGACCGCATGCGCGGTGGCTAAAAACACCACATCAGCTTGCTTGGCGACATCCTGTGGCGAGGACAATGGCATCAGTGGCATATCCACCACGCCACGCAGTTGCCCGTGCAACGCGCTCACAGGACGATTAGCGTCTTCACTGCCTGCCGAGACATATAAACCGGCCAAGTGCAATTGCGGATGGCGATGGACAAGGGCGACAAGCTCGGCTCCTGTGTAGCCACTGGCACCGACAATAATGGTGTTAAGTGTCATGGGTGTCTCTCTTTATGGATATTTAAGGCGTGCTGCGGGGCAGCAGAGTATCGAGGGCGTAGCGGATAGCCACGCAAAGCAGGCTAGCGTCGTCGAAGGGCAAGGATATTGTGTTTGGCGGTACCTAGTATCATGGTCGACTCGTCTTATAAAATATTTTTATTCATAAATAGTGAATGGTTATTTTTTATCGCATTCCCGTTTACCCGTCAACCCCAAAAAGCGTAAAAAATCACTTTTAATCTCTATTTATTCATATTAGAGCAATAATTCTATCTAACCATGCAAATAACACGGTCGTCATTTACGACAAAATCCCACGATGACGAGCGCGGAGAGACCCTCTAGAAGCTAGCAAACATGAAAGCTGAAACTTTTTTTCATCTTTTGAGGTGGCTCTATGATAAGCATCAAATCCGGTAGCCAGTTTTCGCGCTAACTTGCGGTTAAGTTGACCCGATCACGCAACATTCGCTAGATTGGGTCTTTACAGTCACAGTAGGATGTAACTTTGTTACAGAATGGATACGCTATGAACGAAAAGTACTCTGCCTTAAAAAGTAACGTCAGTATGCTTGGCCATCTGCTGGGCAACACCATTGAAGATGCCCATGGCCCCGCACTTTTAGAAAAAGTTGAGGAAATTCGTCAGCTCTCAAAATCGGCTGCAGCAGGTAATCAGGATGATCATGCTAAGCTGAAAACCGTGCTGCAAAACTTACCCGCAGACCAACTGCTTCCGGTAGCCCGCGCCTTTAGCCAATTTTTGAATCTGACTAATATTGCTGAGCAATACCATACGGTGTCGCGCCAATCTGACACCCATGAGTGTAGCCCCGATGCGATTGATAACCTGCTCCGACGCGTCAGCCAAGGTGAGATTGATGCCAATGACGCGCAGAAGGCGATCGCCGATTTAAAAATTGAGTTAGTCCTGACCGCGCACCCCACTGAAATTGCGCGCCGCACCACCATTCATAACTTGGTGCAAATCAATAAATGCTTATCCAAACTCGAGCTGAGCGACTATTTAGGCGCCGACGAGCGAGCCAAAACCGAGAAACGCCTTGAACAGTTGATTGCACAAGCCTGGCATACCGATGTGATTCGCCAAGAGCGCCCGACACCGCTCGACGAGGCCAAGTGGGGCTTCGCGGTGATTGAAAATTCATTATGGCAAGCAGTGCCCGCATTTTTACGCCAATTCGATCAGCAGCTTGAGAGCCACTTAGACATCAACTTGCCCATTGATGCCAAGCCAGTACAAATTTCCTCTTGGATGGGCGGCGATCGCGACGGCAACCCGTATGTCACCAGCGAGGTCACCCGTGAAGTGATGCTGCTTTCACGCTGGAAAGCCGCCGACCTGTATTTGCGTGATGTGCAAGATCTGATCAGCGAACTGTCGATGACTCAGTGTGATGACACCGTGCGCGAGATGGCCGGCGAGGCGCACGAACCGTATCGCGCGATCTTGAAAACGCTGCGCAGTCAGCTCAATCACACATTAAGTTATTTAGATGCCAAGCTGAAAGGCGAACGCACGTCATCACAGGGCATTCTGACCGACACCCAGCAGCTGTGGCAGCCATTACTGGCGTGTTATCAGTCACTCCACCAATGCGGCATGGGCATTATTGCCGACGGCAAGTTGCTTGATTTGCTTCGCTGCGTGCAATGTTTTGGCGTTCACTTAATCAAGCTCGATATTCGCCAAGAAAGCACTCGTCATGCCGATGTGCTCTCAGAAGTGACCCGCTATTTGGGGATGGGCGATTACGCGCAATGGAGCGAGCAAGACAAACAAGCCTTCTTGATCCGTGAATTGTCCTCGAAACGGCCGCTATTACCCCGTGATTGGACCCCGTCGGATGACGTCAAAGAAGTGATCGACACCTGCCGGGTGATTGCCCAGCAGCCGCGTGAAGCGCTTGGTGCCTATGTGATTTCAATGGCGAGGACCGCCTCGGACGTGCTGGCGGTACATTTGATACTCCAAGAAGCCGGCTGCCCATTCCGCATGGATGTGTGCCCGTTATTCGAAACCTTGGACGACCTGAACAACGCGGAATCAGTCATTGGCGAGCTCATGGCGATTGATTGGTACCGTGGCTTTACTCAGAACTTCCAAATGGTGATGATAGGCTATTCGGACTCAGCTAAAGATGCCGGGGTGATGGCAGCCGGTTGGGCGCAATATCGCGCCATGGAAGCACTGGTCAACTTATGCGATGACCAAGGGGTTGATCTAACTCTCTTCCATGGCCGTGGCGGCACCGTAGGCCGTGGCGGTGCGCCCGCCCATGCCGCCTTGTTGTCACAGCCCCCTCGTAGTTTAAAAGGTGGCCTCCGTGTGACCGAACAAGGCGAGATGATCCGCTTTAAACTGGGGCTGCCCGATGTCGCGGTCAACAGTTTGAACCTCTACACCAGCGCCATTTTGGAAGCTAACCTGCTACCGCCACCAGAGCCCAAACAAGAGTGGCGTGCGCTGATGGATACCTTGAGTGACATTTCTTGCCAAGCCTATCGCGATGTGGTTCGCGGCCATGAGCAATTTGTGCCTTACTTCCGCTCCACCACACCAGAGCTTGAGCTCGGTAAGTTACCACTGGGCTCACGCCCTTCTAAGCGCAACCCGCAAGGCGGGGTGGAAAGCTTACGGGCGATTCCATGGATTTTCGCCTGGAGTCAAAATCGCCTCTTACTTCCGGCTTGGCTAGGCGCTGGACAAGCGATCGATCATGCCATTTCCAAAGGCCATAAAGCCCAGCTAGAAGAAATGTGTCGTGAGTGGCCATTCTTCTCCACCCGGCTTGGCATGCTGGAGATGGTGTTTACCAAAACCAACCTCGATATTGCCAAATACTATGATCAGCGTTTGGTCGATGAAAGCCTCTGGCCTTTGGGTGAATCACTCCGCGATCAATTACGCCAAGACATTCAAGTGATTTTGGCGGTGGAAAACAGCGATAACCTGATGGAGCAAAACCCATGGGGCGCTGAAGCGATTCGCTTACGTAATATTTACGTCGAGCCACTGAATATGCTGCAAGCTGAGCTGTTATACCGTACACGGCA
The DNA here is from genome assembly GCF_001996185.1 of Salinivibrio costicola subsp. alcaliphilus. Taxonomy (NCBI): domain Bacteria; kingdom Pseudomonadati; phylum Pseudomonadota; class Gammaproteobacteria; order Vibrionales; family Vibrionaceae; genus Salinivibrio; species Salinivibrio costicola. The sequence goes on along the minus strand of NZ_MUFR01000002.1, from coordinate 87,396 downwards.
ATGTGAAGAGGACGATCAGTCGCTTGACGATGCCTTGATGATCTCCATCGCGGGCATTGCCGCAGGCCTGCGTAACACCGGCTAATCGACCCAAGCCGTACCCTCGGGTGCGGCTTTTTTTGTATCAAGCGAGCAAATAGAAACCGACGCACACGCGAGATTTTTTATCCATAGCCACGTCTAAGGCTTGCTGTTACATTGATAGTATTATTACTATGGAAGGTCGCGGTGACGCGATTTAACAACGCAAAGGAAAACGCAAAGGAATTGCCATGAAAGACGAAACCCTCTCGATTCATCACGGTTATCAGACCGATCCGACCACCAAATCAGTCGCTACCCCCATCTATCAAACCGTCGCCTATGAGTTTGATAACGCCCAACATGGTGCTGATCTGTTTAACCTCGATGTGCCGGGCAATATCTATTCGCGGATCATGAATCCCACCAACGATGTATTAGAACAACGTGTGGCGGCATTAGAGGGCGGTATCGCAGGCCTATGCGTCAGTGCTGGCGCCGCGGCAATTACCTATGCAATCCAAACCCTAGCCAAGGCCGGTGATAACATCGTCGCCACACCACAGCTTTACGGCGGCACCTATACCTTGTTTGCTCATATGCTCCCCGAACAAGGCATTGAAGTACGTTTTGCCCAAAGTGACGACGCCAGTGCGATTGAAGCGCTGATTGATGCCAATACCAAAGCGGTGTATTGCGAATCGGTTGGTAATCCGGCCGGCAATATTGCCGATATCCCCGGTCTTGCCAAGGTTGCCCACGCGCACGGTGTCCCTTTGGTGGTCGACAATACCGTGGCGACGCCCGTGCTATGCAAACCGATTGAACATGGCGCCGATATCGTGGTGCACTCGCTAACCAAATACATTGGCGGCCATGGCACCACCCTAGGCGGTATGATCGTTGATGGCGGCACCTTTGATTGGGTGGCACATCAAGCCCGCTTCCCGCAATTTTCACAGCCCGAGCCGGCGTATCACGGCGTGGTCTATAGCGATACCTTTGGTCCGGCGGCATTTATTGCCCGCGCGCGTACCGTGCCTTTACGTAACAGCGGCGCCGCCTTATCGCCGATGAACGCCTTTATGTTGATGCAAGGTCTCGAAACCTTGAGCCTGCGTATGGAGCGTCACTGCGAGAATGCCAAAGCGGTGGCGGATTACCTTGCCAGTCATCCAGCGGTGGCATGGGTGAACTATGCCGGTCAACAAACTCATCCTCATTACCAACGTGCCCAGTCGCTTATCCGCGGTGGACTGCCCGCATCACTGCTGTCTTTCGGCTTAAAAGGTGGCTTTGATGAGGGGGTACAGTTTTATGATGCGCTGAATGTATTTAAACGCCTGGTCAATATTGGTGATGCTAAGTCACTTGCTTGCCATCCCGCCTCTACCACCCATCGTCAACTGAATGCGCAAGAGCAAGCGAAGGCCGGGGTGACCCCAGAAATGATCCGTCTTTGTGTCGGCATTGAGCATATTGATGACATCATTGCCGACCTTGAACAAGCATTGAGTGCAGTAAAATAGCCCGAGATAGGCGACTCATGCGAACCGATTGTTATACCAATAAATGTGGATATAAAAGATGTCACTTCCCCATGTCATACTGACGGTACTCAGCAACTGCGAAGCCACGGGTTATGATATTACCAAGGCGTTTTCTACCACTATCAGTAATGTGTGGAAAGCCAGCCATCAACAGGTATATCGTGAACTGACTAAGCTCGCCGAGCGAGGCGCTGTGACCTATCGACTTGAGCCGCAAGTCGGCAAACCAGATAGAAAAGTCTATGCTATCACCCCTGTCGGCACCGAGGTGTTAGAGGCGTGGTTTATCCAAGCGCCTAAGCTGGCCCCGCCTCGCGACGAGTACGTCGCACGCCTACTCAGCTGTGAGGTCTTGGATCCCGCGCCGATGCTCGAGCATATCAATAACTTGATTGCGGAATCACAACAACTACTTAATCATTATGCTCTGCTTGAGCAGCGTGATTACGGTCAATCCACATCATTAACGCAACAGCAACGCCTCATGCGATTAGCATTACGACGCAGCATTCATCAACGTCGCGCTTGGATGGCCTGGGCGCAAGAAGTGCGCGATGAGCTTACGATGCTGGCGGCCAGCGCCTAATCAAAACAATAAACACAACTCGCAACCTAGGCGCCCCACGAAACGGGGCGCTTTTTTTGGCTCAAGGTAAACCGGTTTAGCGGTTTAGCGGTTTAGCTAAGGTGCGACAGCCAATGGGCGAACCCCCAAAGTATGGCAAAGTGCATAGGTCAATTCGGCCCGGTTGAGGGTATAAAAATGAAAATCTTTTACCCCTTCACGGCTGAGTACGCGCACCATATCGATAGCAATCGAAGCACCGACCATCTGCCGGGTCACAGGGTCATCCTCAAGACCTTGATACTGTTTGTGCATCCACTGTGGGACACGCACATGCGTCATTTGCGCAAACCGAGAAGCCTGCTTAAAGTTGGAGACGGGCAAAATCCCCGGCACAATCTCGACATCAATCCCCGCCGCCACACAGCGGTCACGAAAACGTAGGTAGCTTTCCACATCAAAGAAAAACTGGGTAATGGCACGACTGGCACCGGCATCGACTTTCCGTTTCAGATTAATGAGGTCCGCTTGCGCACTTTTCGCTTCCGGGTGCACTTCAGGATAAGCGGCGACAGAAATATCAAAGTCATGTTCTTCTTTGAGCAACCGCACCAAGTCCGCCGCATACATAGTCGGCTTTTTCTCCGGCGACGGTAAGTCTCCGCGCAAAGCCACAATGTCACGAATACCATTTTGCCAGTAGTCACGGGCAATATGGCGCAGCTCATCTTCAGTGGCATCGATACAGGTTAGATGGGGCGCCGCCGCGACCCCCGTTTGATCATGAATACTTTTCACGATGTCATGGGTGCGATCACGCTCACCAGAATTGGCGCCATAAGTCACTGACATAAACTTAGGTTTAAGCCCTTTGAGGCGATGCACGGAATTCCAGAGGGTTTCTTCCATACTGGGCGTGCTGGGCGGAAAAAACTCAAATGAGACGTTAATATCACCGTCTAAGTCGGCAATATTCTGATTAAGTGCATCAATGTGGCCTGCGTGCGTATAGCTCATACCCTCTCCCTGCAACCGGTTTTATTCGCGATCATGTGCGTTTTTGGTTTATACGTTTAGACGTCCATATGTCTAAAGGTTGTCGTTATTTGGGTGAAATGTCAACGATCTCGGCCATGAAAAGAACTCATAGTATTATGAAGATAGTCAACATGCAGGAAGCCACCGAGAGCAGCAGCCAAAAGCGCGTCATATAACGTGATCTTCAGATAAAAAAAAGCTGTCTTATGTGGAGTAAGACAGCTTTCACGTTTGCGAAGATCACGTTTACTAAAAGGACATTAGTGAAGACGCCCAATTAAGCGATTCAAATCCGATTGTATCGCCCCAGCGGTGACATCCCGCCCCGCCCCCGGTCCGCGGATCACTAATGGATTTTCACGATACCATTGGCTTTCAATCGCAAACACATTATCACAGGGCAGTAGATGCGCCAGCGGATGCTCACTCGGTAAGGTTTCTAAGCTCACCTGCGCATTACCATTGGCTTCTAGACGCGCCACATAGCGCAACACGGCGCGATCTTGCTGCGATTTTTCCAATCGCTCCTGTAAACACGCATCCATTTGATGGGCGTTATCGAGAAACGCATCTAACGACAAAGATTGCAGCGCTGGCGGTATCAGTGACTCAACCTTGACCTGCTCGGGCTCCAATGACAGGCCCGCCTCTCTTGCGAGAATCACTAATTTACGCACCACGTCGGCACCCGACAGATCGTCACGCGGATCAGGTTCAGTTAGCCCTTGCTGCCATGCCTGTTCAAGTAAAGCACTGAACGGGACCTCGCCGGTGAATTGCAAAAAAAGCCAGGATAACGTGCCGGAAAAGATCCCTGAGAGTGCGAGGATATGATCACCGCTTTCACGTAAGTCTTGAACCGCATAGTTAATCGGCAGCCCAGCGCCTACCGTGGCGTTATATAACCAATGGCGCCCCGTTTTCGCAAACGCATGTTGAATCGCATGGTATTGTTCGGCCGGTGCCGCGCCGGCTTCTTTGTTGGCGGAGATTAAATGAAAACCATGCTCGGCGAGACGCGGATAGAGAGCTGCCAGTGAGGTATTGGCAGTGACATCCAAAATCACCACATCATCATAAGGATGATTCAATAAGCGTGTTAACCATTCATCATCAAAGTATGGCGTGCCATTGTCATCAAAGTCATCCCTGATCTGCATTGGATCGATGCCAGCAAAATCTAACCATTGATTACGACTATCTACCACAGAAATCAGCGACACCTCCTTGCCATGACGCTTTTCGAGGTGCGATTTTTGCTCGGCAAACAAGCTGAGCCAACGCGCGCCAATGTTTCCTTTTCCTACCAACACCAAGCCAATGCGACGTTAGGCTTGGAACAGCGCATCATGCAAGCTGGCCACAAGGGCAGGCGTATGCACTTGACGCAAAATCGCCACCATGCTCAGTCCAGATGCAGATTCACTGATAAACTCTACAGGCTGTGACTTCAGCTGCTGATAAAAACCATGACAGTGCACGGGATTATTGACCACGCCGGCTCCGACGGCAGCAACCATGTTAAACCCTTCGCGCAGCTTCAACTCCGCGGATAGCCCGGCATCCTGGATCTGGGCCATGACCGAGGCCACGACCTCCGCCGTAAAGGCCAGCAAGATACGATACTGATCATCTTGATAATCCGTCGCCAGTGGTTGCACTTTCAGCTGAGAGAGGATGCGGCTCAACTCTTGTTTAATTGCCTGAAAATCTTGCCCGCGGGCGACATCAAACTGCAATAGGCACACATCATCCAAAGATGTAATGATTTTTGCCCCGCGTCCGGTAGCCAGTACACGCTCTATATGGGTCGAGCCACTATCGGGGGCCTGGGTACAACGTAAGGTCAGATCGGTCGCACTTTGCGCCACAGGCTGTAAAGTACGGCTATGAAGCACGGGCGCCGCCAAGCGTGCCAATTCGCCTGCTTCATCCAATCGGATTAAGGGTAACAAGCAAGCATTATCGACATGGCGTGGATCCGCGCTGTATACACCGGCAACATCACTCCATATAGTCACGCGGCGGACCCCCGCTAACGCACCGAGTACCGTGGCCGAATAATCTGACCCGTTACGCCCCAAAAGTACGGTTTCCCCAGCTTGATTTTGCGCCATAAACCCCGTAATAACGACGTGAGATTGCGTGTGCTGAGAAAGTTGCTGCCGTAATAGTGGCCATGATGCGCCGCGATCGACCTCAGGTTGAGCCGCACGTTCCGCGCGTAAACAGTGGCGCGAGTCCAACATCACCGCCTGACGACACTGCTGATTAAGCAGCGCAGCTAATAAACGCGCCGACCAAACCTCTCCGAACCCTTGCACATCGGCTTGTACGCTGTCGCTCAGCGCTGTCTCCCCGAGCGACGCGATCGTCGCGATGTCAGCAGATAAGGCATCAACCAACTGTTGTTTGTGATCACCGTTGATCAGATTTTCAATCAAGTCTTGCTGAAAGGCACGGACGCCTTGCAAGGTCTCATGCGCCAACCGGCCATCTTTGCCCAGTTGAGCGAGCCAAGCAATGAGCTGATTGGTCGTTTTCCCCGCCGCAGAGACCACAATTAAGTCGTGCGCCTTTGCATGCGCCGTCAGCACATCGACCACACGGCGATAACAATCTGGGCTCGCTAAACTGCTGCCACCAAATTTATGCAATTGGCGTTGTGATTCGGGGGCGGTGTCCATCGGTTGCGCGTGCATGGCGAGGTCTCTCTTGGTCTCAATAAATATCAATAAAGCGGCGTGCTATGACAGCAACACCTATAGCAATCGGTTTTACTGGTTAGCTAAATGGGCGAAGGCATGCGCCAAATCGGCCACTAAGTCTTCTGCGTCTTCTAGTCCAATAGAAAAACGCAACAACGTCGGGGTAATGCCAGCCTCGGCTTGCGCGTCATCACTCATCGCACGATGGGTCATTGACCCTGGATGCGTGACCAGACTTTCTACCCCGCCCAGCGACTCGGCAAGCGCAAATAAAGATAAGCCTTCAATAAAACGTGCGATCCCAGCGGAGTCCGTGTCCAGCTCGAGGCTGAGCATACTACCAAATCCAAACTGCTGACGGGCGGCAATCTCATGGCCTGGATGTGTCGCCAAACCGGGATAGTAGAGTTGCCGCACCGCAGGGACTGTTTGCAAATAGGTTAATACCGCTTGCGTATTTTGCTGATGTTGTTTAACCCGAGCGCCCAAGGTACGCAACCCTCGCAATGTCATATAACTGTCAAAGGCGTTGCCTGTCGCGCCCAAGCAGTTGCCCCACCACGCTAATGTTGCAGCCAATTCAGGCGTCTTCGCCACTACAGCGCCACCGACAATATCAGAGTGACCATTAATAAATTTAGTAGTGGAATGCACGATGATGTCCGCACCCAGTGAAAAAGGCTGTTGGAGTGCTGGCGATAAAAAGGTGTTATCGACCACCACCCATGCCCCCACTTGGTGGGCCTGTTGGCAGATTTTAGCAATATCGACCACACGCAATAGCGGATTAGAGGGTGTTTCAACTAACACCAGTTTCGGCTGTTTTGCCAGCGCAGCGGTTAACGCCTGGTGATCAGATTGATCGACAAAACTGACCTGCCAAATCCCTTGCTTGGCGCGTGACTCTAACAAGCGATAGGTACCACCATAACAGTCGTGCGGTGCAACAATATGATCCCCTGCATCCAGTAAAGACAACACCAAGTTAATGGCTGCCATCCCACAGTTGGTCACCACGGCACCGGCTCCGCCCTCCAGTTCCGTTAACGCTTGCTCTAACTGAGCTCGAGTTGGATTGCCCCCACGGGCATAATCATAAGTGGGAACGTCGCCAAAAGCAGGAAAACGATAGTTGGTTGATAAATACAAAGGCGGCACAACCGCATGATGTTGCGTGTCAGTGCCAATTCCTGTTCGAACGGCAATGGTGTCGGTTTTTTTACCTGTCATGGTTCATCCTTGCTCTTGTTGCGCTGGCACGATTTACGTGATCCAGTCGTCATCATACTACCTTACCTCTGTACTTTTAGGACGTCAACACTTCTAGACGTCTAAACACCTTTGCATGTGGCGGTTAATATAGCTAAAATCTCCGCAGCATCATTCTGGGTATTCCATAATCAAGATAGGTGAGACATGGCGCAGTGGAACGGCGATTACATTAATCCGTATGCCGAACATGGTAAAAAGAAAGAGCAGGTAAAGAAGATCACCGTCTCTATCCCACTTAAAGTATTAAAAATTCTTACTGATGAGCGCACTCGCCGTCAGGTTCATAACCTGCGTCATGCGACCAACAGTGAGCTATTGTGTGAGGCATTTTTACATGCCTATACCGGGCAGCCTCTGCCAACCGATGACGACATCCGTAAGGATAAACCCGATAGCATTCCTGCCGAGGCACGTCGGATCATGGAAGAGTTGGGTATTGAGTTTGACGACAGTGAATACTAAACAAAAAAACCGCCATCGGCGGTTTTTTTATGGTAAGACACTGTTTTCTAATTACAACATGTTTTCTTTACAACATGTTTTCTTTACAACATATAGTTGTCTGGCATCTCAATACGGGCTACGCCGGTTTCGACGGCCGCAAGCGCCACGGCACGTGCTACCTTGGGCAGTAAACGGGCATCCATCGGCTTGGGAATGATGTAATCCGGGCCAAAACTGAGTGAAGACAAGCCCGCGGCATCTAAGACCGATTGTGGTACAGGCTCTTTCGCCAAACCACGAATCGCTTCAACGGCGGCCAACTTCATCGCATCATTAATCTCACTGGCACGCACATCTAATGCTCCCCGGAAAATAAACGGGAAACACAAGACGTTATTCACCTGATTCGGGTAATCCGAACGCCCCGTTCCAATGATCAGATCATCCCGGACTTGGTGCGCAACCTCTGGGTTAATTTCAGGATCTGGGTTTGAGCAGGCAAACACGACAGGCTTATCCGCCATCAGTTTTAATGCCTCAGGCGAGAGCAAATCCGGGCCTGATACGCCAACAAAGAGATCCGCACCTTCAATCACATCTTCGAGGGTACGCTTATCCGTGTTATTGGCAAACAGCTGCTTATACTTGTTAATGTCATCACGACGGGTGTGAATCACCCCTTTGCGATCCAGCATGTAAATCTTTTCGCGCTGGGCGCCACATTTAATCAATAGCTCCATACAGGCCACCGCAGCGGCACCCGCACCGAGACACACGATGGTGGCTTCACCAATATCTTTGCCTTGCAACTCGAGCGCGTTAAGCATCCCCGCAGCAGTGACAATCGCGGTACCATGTTGATCATCATGGAAGACAGGCACTTCACAGCGTTCAATCAGCTGCTTTTCGATCTCAAAACAATCTGGGGCTTTGATATCTTCAAGGTTGATACCGCCAAAGGTGTCAGCAATATTGGCTACGGTATCAACAAACTCATCGATGGTGCGGTGTTTAACTTCAATGTCGATCGAGTCCAAGCCGGCAAAACGCTTGAACAATAACGCTTTGCCTTCCATGACAGGCTTTGACGCCATCGGCCCTAAATTCCCTAACCCCAAAATCGCGGTGCCGTTTGAGATCACCGCAACCATATTGCCTTTACCGGTATAGCGATATACGGCATCCGCATCTTGGGCTATTTCACGCACAGGTTCAGCAACGCCTGGGCTGTAGGCGAGAGCAAGATCCGCCGCTGAATCAGCAGGCTTACTGAGTTCGACAGAGATTTTTCCGGGTGTAGGGTATGCATGATAATCCAGCGCTTGCTGGCGTTTATCGTCCGACATGTCGTTTTCCTAGTTATTATCGTGAAGGGGTAACCAATACCGGCAGGGAAGGATGACCGATATTAGCCAGACACTCTACAAACCACACAGGAAAGGTTTGTATAAGGGTAAAGATGGTAACGCAGCGGGGAAACGTCCACCAGTACTAACGCCGTATTCGCGATGATGCTCGGACCTGTTGTCCGAATACTAGGACGATACAATCAAAAAAAGGGACGCTGATGCGTCCCTTCTCTATATTCGGTCAATAGCTGCTTATTTTTTGCTGCTAAGGGCACCGAAACGTTTCTTAAAGCGATCAACACGGCCACCAGCATCAAGGATACGCTGCTTACCGGTGTAGAATGGGTGACATTTGTCACACACGTCTAGGTTGATGTTTTTACCTAGGGTTGTGCTGAACGCAAATTCGTTACCGCAAGAGCATTTTGCTGTGACGGCTTTGTACTCTGGATGGATACCAGCTTTCATAGGGATAACCTCATTTTAAAGGCCGTGTCGCTCTCCCGATCCTAAGCCGGGCACCACACGTCGTTAACAAATATTTTCTAAGGCGCGCAATTCTAATCAAGCCCCCTCGGTTTCGCAACTTTTTTGTGCAATCACCACGCCGCGTCACCGTACAACAAGGCTTTGCCAACCGAAGGCGAACCGTTACACTGAGCCCCCTTCTGGTCAATAAGATGTTGTGATGGAACAGTTTGCTCAGGTGGCCCTACCGGTCCCGTTAGCGAAAACTTTTGATTACCGAATCGGTGAGAATCAACACCCCATCATCGGTGGGCGGGTAAAAGTGCCCTTTGGCCGCCAGCACAAGGTTGGCATTGTCACCGGCTTATCCGCAACCGCCAGTGTGGACGCGAGCCAACTCAAGGTGCTCGATGCCGTATTGGATACCCAACCGGTTTGGACGCCCGGCGTCTATCATTTACTCCACTGGGCAAGCCGCTTTTATCATCATCCGCTAGGGGATGCGATGGGCGCTGTGATGCCAACCCTGCTTCGAAAAGGACGCCCTGCGGCATTACAACAGCAAAAATGGTGGCAAATTACCGAGTCAGGACAAAACCAACCCCTCTCGGGCCTGAGCCGTGCCCCTAAACAAGCTCGGGTGTTGCAGTTGCTCACACACGGCCCTGCCACCCATGCCGACTTGATCGAACAAGACATCGGCGCACCGGTGCTAAAAACCGTGGCCGAAAAAGGTTGGATAGCCCCCTACACACCACCGCTAAACGCTCAAGCCTGGCAACCGCATTTTGCCGTCACCGAAGACAAACCGGCACTCAACCATGAACAGGCGATGGCGGTTGCCACCATCAATGCCAATGACGGCTTTGCTTGTGCTTTACTCGAGGGGATCACCGGTTCAGGGAAGACAGAGGTCTACCTAAACGTGCTCGAACCTGTGCTTGCTCGCGGTGAACAAGCCTTAATTTTGGTACCAGAAATCGGCCTCACCCCACAAACCATTCGCCGGTTTGAGCGCCGCTTTCATGTCCCGGTAACCGTGATGCATTCAGGCTTAAATGATAACGATCGACTAAAAGCCTGGTTGGCCGCGCGCGAGAATCAAGCAGCAATCGTCATTGGTACACGGTCTGCCCTGTTCACGCCGATGGCTAATTTAGGCATTATCATTATTGACGAAGAGCATGACCCCTCGTATAAACAGCAAGATAGCTTTCGTTATCATGCCCGAGACTTAGCGGTTATGCGTGGTCATGAAGAAAAAGTGCCGGTGATACTCGGTTCTGCCACCCCCTCTTTGGAAAGCTTGCATAACGCAAAAACCGGTAAATATCAGTACCTCAAGCTGACTCAGCGTCCAGGTAATGCGGTGACCGCACGTCAGGGAATACTCGATATTAAGGGCCATTACCTCGACGCTGGATTATCCGCGCCGTTGATCGCCGAAATGCGCCAGCACCTACAACAAGGCAATCAGGTCATGTTGTTTTTAAATCGCCGTGGCTATGCGCCCGCCATGATGTGCCACGAGTGTGGCTGGCTCGCGAATTGTCAACGTTGTGATGCTTACTACACCCTTCACCAGCAACAGCAAGAATTGCGTTGTCATCATTGTGGCCACCAAAAACCCGTTCCGCACCAGTGTCACGATTGTGGCTCCACCCAGTTAATCAGTGTCGGCGTGGGCACCGAGCAGCTTGAAAGCCAGTTGGGCGAGCTCTTTCCTGAATATAAAACCGTGCGTATTGATCGCGACAATACCCGCCGTAAGGGCAGCTTAGAAACCTACCTTAATGGCATAGAAAAGGGCGAATATCAGATCCTACTGGGCACACAAATGCTCGCTAAGGGCCATCATTTTCCCAATGTCACCCTAGTGGCGTTAGTTGATGTCGACGGTGCCTTGTTTAGTAATGACTTTCGCGCGCCTGAACGGTTGGCGCAACTGATGGTGCAAGTCGCCGGCCGCGCCGGTCGCGCCAGCAAGCCAGGGACGGTGCTATTACAAACGCACCATCCCGAGCACAGCCTGATCCAATCGCTGGTACACAAAGGCTATCAAGCCTTTGCGGAGTCGGCGCTCACTGAACGCCGCCAAGCTTGGCTTCCGCCCTATACGTTCTTAAGTTTATTTCGCGCCGAAGGCCATGAAGAAAACAGTGTGCAGCAGTTTTTACAACAAGTACGTCAAACGCTCGCTGCCTCCCCCATTCAACACGATGAAAGCCATGTCATGGGCCCTATGCCCGCAGCGATGGCCAAACGCGCGGGCCGTTATCGCTGGCAATTATTAATCCAAGCCCCAAGTCGAAAAGTGATGCAGCAGTGGCTAACGGTGGCTCTTCCTGCAGTCCATCAATTACCCCTTTCGCGCAAAGTACGTTGGTCTTTAGATGTCGAGCCGCAAGACCTTTCTTAATACTCCCTTGCCGTAAGTCGACACAAGTCACACTTTCATTGCAATAAGTGTTAGCTTGTCCGTATTTAAATTGGACAAGCATAGGTAAAATAGGGCCGCAATTGGCTAAGAAAACAGGTCAGATGAGCTAATAACTGTTTGATCTCACAATATAGATAACAAGAGGACTGTCATTATGGCGACAATGAAGGACGTTGCCCACATTGCCGGTGTATCCACAGCAACGGTATCGCGCGCGCTGATGAACCCAGAGAAGGTGTCAGCCAGCACGCGTAAAAAAGTTGAACATGCTGTGGTTGAAGCTGGTTATTCCCCTAATTCACTTGCGCGTAACTTGCGTCGCAATGAATCAAAAACCATCGTCGCTATTGTACCGGACATTTGTGATCCCTACTTTAGTGAGATTATTCGCGGCATTGAAGAAGCCGCCATGGAACATGGCTACTTAGTTCTACTGGGTGACAGTGCCCAGCAACACCACCGTGAAAATTCATTCGTCAATCTGGTGTTTACTAAACAAGCGGATGGCATGCTGCTGCTTGGCTCCGACGTCCCTTTTGATGTCAGCAAGCCTGAGCAAAAAAACTTACCGCCACTGGTCATGGCCTGTGAATATGCGCCCGATCTGGAATTACCGACGGTTCATATCGATAACCTTACCGCTGCCTTTGAAGCGGTTAATTATCTCACCCAAGTCGGCCATACTCGGATTGCTAACATTACCGGCGTACCGGAGACAGCATTAACGCAGTTCCGCTCACAAGGGTATCAGCAAGCGTTACATCGAGCGGGGATCACCATCAATCCAGCGTATAGCGTCGTCGGTGACTTTAGTTTTGCCTCCGGAGCGCGTGCCATCACCAACTTGCTCTCACTGCCTGAGCCACCCACTGCGGTATTCTGTCACTGCGATGTCATGGCCGTCGGCGCGATGCAACAAGCGAAACGTTTAGGCATGCGGGTCCCGCAAGATATCTCCATTGTTGGTTTTGATGATATCCAATTCGCCGAGTATTGCGATCCACCACTCACGACCGTTTCGCAGCCTCGCTATGACATTGGCCGCCAAGCCATGTTGATGCTGCTAAACACGTTACAAGGACGAGAAGTGACCCCCGGCTCCCGCCTTTTGGACGCCAAGCTGGTGATCCGTGAGAGTGTCGCCCCTCCGTCTCGGTAGTAAGACTAGTCAGCACGGGCTCAAGCCAGTAATATGAGCCCTTTACTGGCTTCTTAATTTGATTATTTGCTGTGGCAACTCGTGATTACGTTAAACGTGGCAAAGCGCCGCGTAAAAAAAATACTCGCCGCCAACCGACCAAGACGCGGGCTGGATTCCCATTTAAATGGGCGCTGCTTGCTGTCGTCTTAGTGGGTGCGTTTGCTTATGGCCTGTATTGGTTGAGCAAAACCGATGCACCGACACCCCCTTCTCCCCCCGTGTCTCACACGCAACCGGCCACGCAAAGCCAGGTAGAAAGTCTACCGAAAAAGCCCAAAGAAAAATGGAGCTATATCGAAGAGCTGGAAGACAAGGAAGTAGAAGTGAAAGCAAAAGCGCTGCCACAATCGGCCCGTCCTTACCTCATGCAATGCGGTGCTTACCGTAGCCAAGGGCAGGCTAATGAGCGTAAAGCGATCATTGCGTTTCAAGGGCTAGAAAGCCAAATCAAGGTAAGCCCTGGTGAGAAAGGCACTTGGTATCGTGTGGTGCTTGGCCCTTACCCGCGCAAGCGCCAAGCAGAGAAAGATCGCAATATGCTGCGTCGCGCCGGTGTCGAACCTTGTGCTATTTGGTATTGGGAATAGCGAACGGGGAAAGTATTGCGCTCTCCCCTTGAAAAGTCAGCGTCAAAACCCAACCATCTAGATTAATCACCCATCTGGTGCACCAGACACAAACAAAGAGGTTCCCGTGACTACAATCGTCTCCGTCCGTCGCGAAGGTAAAGTGGTTATTGCTGGCGATGGTCAAGTATCGCTCGGCAATACCGTCATGAAAGGTAATGCGCGAAAAGTTCGTCGCTTGTATAACGGCCAAGTGCTCGCTGGTTTTGCTGGCGGTACCGCAGATGCCTTTACCTTATTTGAGCGCTTTGAGCGTAAGCTTGAGCTCCACCAAGGGCACCTAACCAAAGCAGCCGTTGAGCTTGCCAAAGAATGGCGAACCGATCGCGCGCTGCGTCGCCTTGAAGCCCTACTGGCTGTCGCGGATGAAACCGCTTCCTTAATCATTACCGGTAATGGTGATGTGGTTGAGCCCGAGCGCGATCTGATTGCTATTGGCTCAGGCGGTAACTATGCGCAAGCCGCCGCCGTTGCCATGTTAGAAAACACCGAGTTAGACGCCCGCGAGATTGCAGAGAAAGCGCTAACCATCGCCGGTGATATATGTGTGTTTACAAACCAACAACACACGGTTGAAGAACTCGAGAGTAATAAACAGGATTAGTGATGTCTGAAATGACTCCACGCGAAATCGTGCACGAACTTGACCGCCATATTATTGGTCAAGACAATGCCAAACGTGCGGTGGCGATCGCACTGCGAAACCGCTGGCGCCGTATGCAACTGCCAGAAGACTTGCGTGCGGAAGTGACCCCGAAAAACATCTTGATGATTGGCCCCACCGGTGTCGGTAAAACCGAAATTGCACGTCGTCTTGCGCGATTAGCGAATGCGCCTTTTATCAAGGTAGAAGCGACCAAATTCACCGAAGTCGGCTATGTGGGTAAAGAAGTCGAGACCATTATTCGTGATCTCGCGGATGTGGCGATGAATCTGACCCAGCAGCAGGCGATGGAAAAAGTCAAATTCCGCGCCGAAGAACAAGCGGAAGATCGTATCCTCGACATCTTACTGCCTCCAGCGCGTGATGCATGGGGCCAAAACGAAGCGACCCAAGAAGATTCGTCAACACGCCAAAGCTTCCGTAAAAAATTACGCGAAGGTAAACTTGACGACAAAGAAGTGGAAGTCGATGTTGCGGCGCCGCAAATGGGCGTAGAAATCATGTCACCACCGGGCATGGAAGAAATGACCAATCAGCTGCAAGGGATGTTCCAAAACCTTGCCGGCAACAGCACTAAAAAGCGTAAGATGAAAATCAAAGACGCAATGAAGGCGCTGACCGAAGAAGAAGCGGCTAAGCTGGTCAATCAAGAAGAAATCAAAGAGCAAGCCATTCACATGGTGGAAAACAATGGCATCGTGTTCGTGGATGAAATCGATAAGATTTGTAAGTCGGGTAACACCAGTGGTGGCGATGTATCACGTGAAGGGGTACAGCGTGATCTCTTACCGTTAGTTGAAGGCAGTACGGTCTCAACCAAGCATGGCATGATCAAAACCGATCATATCCTGTTTATTGCCTCTGGTGCATTTCAGGTCTCACGTCCGTCAGACTTGATCCCTGAACTACAAGGCCGTCTCCCGATCCGCGTCGAGCTAGAAGCATTGTCAACCAATGACTTCAAACGGATTCTTACCGAGCCGAACGCCTCACTGACCCAGCAATACTCGGCACTACTCAAAACCGAGGAGATTGACTTGAGCTTTGAGCCAAGCGGTATTGATGAGCTGGCTTCCGCGGCGTGGCGAGTCAATGAGAAAACCGAAAACATCGGTGCGCGTCGTCTGCATACCTTGATGGAGCGACTGATGGAAGATGTCTCATACGAAGCCAGTGAACGCGCCGGTCAACAGGTTGTGGTTGACGCAGAATACGTCCGTAGCCACCTCGAAGAGCTGGTGGATGACGAAGACTTAAGTCGGTTTATCCTGTAGTCACGACACGTCAACTATCGAACTTAGGGCAGCAAACGCTGCCCTTTTTTGCATCAAAACTTGAGCTGGCGCAATAGGAAGCCGGATTTCGGTCGCGAACTCGTTACTCCTTGTGCTGCTTGCGTAATAATAGTGACATCGTTTTTTCGTCTCGAGGATCGCTATGCTGCACCCTACGCTCGCTATTTGGCTTGATGCTGCGCGACCCAAAACGCTGCCGTTGGCCGTGACATCCATTTTATCAGGGAGTGCGGTCGCCGCAGCGCAAGGCAACCTCTCTTGGTCTATCAGTGTCATGGCGCTGATCACCGCTTTATTCTTACAAATCCTCTCTAATCTTGCTAATGACTACGGGGATGCGATAAAAGGCACGGACAACATGACCCGTTTAGGTCCGATGCGTGCCATCCAATCGGGCAAAGTGAGCCTCGCCACCATGCGCCGCGCTCTGGCCTTCAATATTGCCCTCACCGTGTTAAGTGGCGGCGGACTGATCGCGATTGCCTGTCAGCAGCCCACCGATATTATTAGCTTTTTATTGCTCGGCCTGATGGCCATCGTCGCTTCGATCACCTATACCGTCGGCAATAAACCTTACGGCTATCGAGGCCTCGGTGATTTATCGGTGCTGATGTTTTTTGGTTGGCTAGGCGTCGCCGGGACCTACTATTTGCAAGTTGGACAGATTGACTCGCTAGTGATCTTGCCTGCGACAGCATGCGGATTGCTGGCTGTCGGCGTGCTCAACATCAACAACTTACGAGACATTGATAATGATCGTGCTTGTGGCAAACACACCCTGGTCGTTCGCTTGGGTCCCGAGCGAGGCCGGCAGTACCATGTCATCCTACTTGCCGGTGCGATTGTTTGTTACTCATTATTTGCCGCGTTGACCTTACAAGCTTGGCTGGGATGGTTGTTCTTGGCGAGTGTGCCCTTATTGGTTCGCCACGGACGCGAAGTGTATCAAACGGCGAATGCTAACGCGCTTCGGCCAATGATGGGCAACATGGTGCGCTGCGCCTTAGTGACTAATGGGCTATTTATGACTGGGATGCTGTTAGTCTAATAAAGACACAGATTAGCCGCTTTGTCATTGCAAACCCTTATTGCCCCGTTATACTTGGACTTGCCATGTTGGCAGCGCAAGCTTGCCAGCCTTTTTCTGCCTCAACAAGAAGTTAGACTATGGAATACAATACCTCGGAACTATGCGACATGTACCTCGACCAAGTGGATGTCGTGGAGCCAATGTTTAGCTCTTATGGGGGCCGCAGCTCGTTTGGTGGCCAAATTACCACGGTAAAATGCTTCGAAGATACAGGCTTAATTCGCGAGATGGCCGAGCAAGACGGCGAGCAGCGGATTATGTTGATCGATGGCGGTGGCTCGTTACGTCGCGCCTTAATTGATGGCGAGATTGCACAGCTCGCGGCAGATAACGACTGGGCTGGCATGATTGTCTATGGCTGCGTGCGCGACGTGGATACCATCGATGAAATCGACATAGGTATCCAGGCCTTGGCCTCTATCCCTGTGGGCGCTGATGAACAAGGCACCGGTGAAACCGACGTCCCCGTGAACTTTGGCGGCGTCACCTTTTTGCCGGATGACCATGTCTATGCGGACACCACTGGCGTCATCTTATCGCCGGATCCGCTCAGCATCACCGAAGTCGACGAAGAAGACGATGATCTCGACGAGGATTAGTGGCGTCAGTTGACCGATAAAAAAACAGAGCCCATCGGCTCTGTTTTTGGTTTATTCAACGCTCTCGATCTTACCGAGTAAGCTGCGGATACGATTCTGCCAAGCTTCTTGCTCTTCTTTTAACTTGGCGTTTTCTTGCGCTAATTGCTCACGGCTTTCTTTTTCAGCCACTGCATCTTGCTCCAGCGACCCGTTCTTTTCTTTGAGCTCTTCGATTTCCATTTGTAGCAGCGAAATCGTATCCACCGCCATTTGTACTTTAGCTTCGAGTTGTTCTAATACTTCCAATGACATCAAGGCCACCTTATTTCTGACGATTGATCCCGTTACTGCTTATCCGGCAGTAACCCGTGCAACAGGTGTGCACCCCGACTTTATTGTACTCAGGTGGTGTCAGACTGCCACTATTCTCACTACCTATGCATGGACAAGTGCGCAAAAATGCAGCGACTTCGCCAACTATCGCACTGCGAAGATAAAAATCACCGCCGCACTCGTCACGCAAACGTTTTCTATTTCTGGTAAACTGCGCGCAAATTAGGCTAACGCCTGTCTTAATGTGGCTGACATTCCGGAGTACTCATGAAACGTGATCTCGCATTGGCTTTTTCTCGCGTCACCGAAGGCGCCGCTCTCGCGGGTTATAAGTGGTTGGGAAGAGGGGACAAAAACGCAGCCGATGGCGCAGCGGTTGAGGTAATGCGTACCTTGCTAAACCTGACCGAGATTGACGGTGAAGTCGTCATCGGTGAAGGGGAAATCGACGATGCCCCCATGCTATATATTGGCGAGCAAGTCGGCTTGGGCGGTGAAGCGGTTGATATTGCCGTTGATCCGATTGAAGGCACACGCATGACAGCAATGGGTCAGGCCAATGCCTTGGCAGTGCTGGCCGCTGGAGAAAAGGGCAGCTTTTTAAAAGCGCCAGATATGTACATGGAAAAATTAGTGGTGGGGCCTGGCGCCAAAGGTGTGATTGACCTCAATAAGCCCCTGCTTGAAAACCTCAAGAATGTCGCCATTGCGCTCGGAAAAACCCTCGACACCCTCGTCGTCGCCACCTTAGCAAAACCTCGTCATGATGCCATTATTGCCAGTATGCAAGCGCAAGGGATCCGAGTATTCGCCTTTCCAGATGGTGATGTAGCTGCTTCTATTCTAACCTGCATGCCAGAAAGTGAAGTGGATGTCATGGTTGGGATCGGCGGAGCGCCAGAGGGGGTCGTCTCTGCGGCCGTGATCCGTGCACTAGGCGGGGACATGCAAGGCCGATTGCTCTCTCGACACGATGTGAAAGGTGACACCCCAGAAAACCGTGTTTACGGAGAGCAAGAACTGGCCCGTTGTCAACAAATGGGGATTCAAGCCCGCCAAGTCCTCACGCTGTCACAGATGGCCAGTAGCGATAATGTTGTCTTCGCCGCAACCGGCATCACCAAAGGCGACCTACTTGATGGGATCAGCCGACAGGGCGATCTAGCCACGACAGAAACCCTGGTGGTACGTGGCCAATGTCGGACCATTCGCCGTATTCGCTCGACCCACTATTTAAGCCGCAAAGATGAAGCGATCAAACCGCACATCTTATAATCTTCACATTGATGAGTGTAGCCTCTGACTGGTCAAATCCATTGATTTCGATTACCCTTTTATAAATACTTTACTTTATTTAATTGTGAGTATGCGTTCGCACATTTGCAATTGGGGTAATCGAGGTCCGGACGATGAAATCCACTGACCGCATTTTAGACACCATAAAGCGCGAAGGCCGTGTCAGTGCAAAAGTCTTAGCGGATAACCTGAATATGACCACCATGGGCGTGCGTCAGCATTTACAAAGCCTTGAGCGTGATGGCTTGGTGGATTTTGAAGATATCCGCGCCAAAGTTGGCCGGCCTACACGCCACTGGTCTTTAACCGCCACCGGACACCGACGGTTTGCGGATAGTCATCATGATTTATCCGTCACCTTGATCGATTCGGTGCAAGAGGTTTTTGGCGACCAAGGGGTCGCAAAAGTGATCGCCCAACGTGAAGCTGCCACCTTCGCCCAATACCAAGATGCGCTCAAAGATTACGATAATTTAGAGGCTAAATTGCAAACCTTGGCGTATCTTAGAGAGAGCGAGGGGTATATGGCTGAGCTCCATCGAGACGGCGCTGACTATATGTTGATTGAACATCACTGCCCTATCTGTCAAGCAGCGAAAACCTGTCCTGCGCTATGTCGCTCAGAAATCCAGTTATTTCGACACTTACTGGGCGACCGCTATCGGGTGGAACGTGAAGAACACATTGTTTCAGGACAGCATCGCTGCACCTATCGCATTGGAGATAAAACGTGAGGAGGTAATATGGCCACTTGGATCAAGGCTGATGTCGTGGAGAACCAACATTGGACGAAGGATCTCTTCAGCCTGGTGTTATCCGCCCCTGTCGCGCCATTTACGGCAGGCCAATTCACAAAGCTAGGGATGGAGATCGATGGCAAACTGATCCAGCGCGCCTATTCGTTTGTGAATCCTCCACAAAGTAAATACTTAGAAGTGTATGCGACACGTGTGGCTGACGGCCTGATGTCACCACGCCTTCACGCGCTCGAGCCGGGTGATAACGTGATGATTACCCAAGATCCAGCCGGCTACTTTACCCTAGATGAAGTACCACAAGGTCAACACCTCTGGATGTTTGCCACGGGGACAGCCATCGGCCCTTATATTTCGCTGATGGAGCAAGGCGATGTCTGGTCACGTTTTCGCAAAATTATCTTGGTCCATGCGGTACGTTTTGCTGCCGATTTAACCTATCAAGCACGCATTAACGCACTGGCAGAAAAATACCCTGATCAACTGGTGGTTCAGCCTTTTGTTAGTCGCGAGCCTATAGCTGGCGCCTTATCAGGTCGGGTAACACACGCGCTCGAAGACGGATTGCTCGAGCGCGTGGTTGGTCTGCCTCTGACCTCCGAGCACAGCCAGGTGATGTTGTGTGGCAACCCAGCCATGGTAAAAGAAGTGAAAACACTGCTGGAAGGAAAAGGCCTCAGTAAAAACTTACGCCGCAAGCCCGGGAATGTGACCACTGAGCATTACTGGTAAAAACACTCCCCCTGCTTTGCTGATACGCATACGGTAAAGCGGGGCATTTTTACCCACAAAAATAATCCCAGAAAAACGGCGTTGATTCAATTGATTACTCAATACGTCGTCCATCTCTCTATCCACGGCGCCAGCTTAGCCAGACAGCGCAAGTTTGATCCCTGGCAAACCTCGACTCATAGTTACTTTAACGCTTTGGTAACACGGCCACGCGGCCGACGACGCGTAAGGAGTATGCGATGAAGACCCTTCCTTCTTTTGATGAGTTAGCGGCGCTGGCCCAAACCGATCCTCGTGCGTTAGAAACATTACGGCTTAAAATGAGCGAAGAGGTGATCGCCAATGCGTCCCACGCCACTCAGCCGCAGCTCCATGCCATGTTAAGCCATATTAATCGCATGATTGATCATGGTAAAAATCCATTACACGTCAACATGATGCTCTTCCAAGCACTGACTCGTCAGTATTCGCGCTTTTCGACTGCGTTTACCAACCCAGACGCCTTGCGCAGCCACCAAGCGGACATCATGGAATTTAAAGTGGGACAAACAGCCAACGCCCCCACACCGCCAACGCAATCGAGATAAACCGATTGAGCCACTCATAGTGCATGATTGGGTCCGACCCACTTGCGATAACTGGTGGTATCCATGTCACGAACTTCCACCGTTAGGCTGGTGACATGGCCTGCATGGTCACGCAGCGGCCCGGTTAATGCGTCACTGATTTGCTGTTTTTGTTGATCACTGCGTCCAGCCAGTAAGCGAAACTCGACATGCACAAACTCACCGCGATCGGCTTGCGCGCCGACACGCCAAACGGCGCATGGAACGGCGCGAGATTTGAGCGCGTCAGGGTCAAAACAATCGGTGGCGATCGCCGCTTGGTGCAGATCATCCACCAGCTGATCAATGTTCACGCGCTCTGCTAACGCGTCGGTGTATTCCATCACCAAATGAGGCATCGTTTCACTCCGTTGAAAACACAAACCTGCATCATGCCGCAAGATAGACGCCATCACGAGCACCTCTGTCACACTTTGGCCGCCCCATTGGCGCAATAATGATGAAATTTTACTACTTGAAGGTTCCCTTTTGCGCGCAAAACGGGTAAAAACGAGGACATTCTCGCCATTCTATGATTTTAAACAGAGAAGGCCGCGCTACAATAGACTACCTTCTTTACATCTTTTGACTTCAAATCAACTAAACCGCGGAGGAACTCCTATGCGCCGTCCATTGGTAATGGGTAACTGGAAACTCAATGGCAGCAAAGCCATGGTCACTGAACTGCTTAACGGCCTTAATGCTGAACTCAAAGACGTTGAAAGCGTTGACGTTGCCGTCGCACCACCGGTGATGTATCTGGCACAAGCCGAACAACTGCTGGCTGACAGCGCCATTAAGTTGGGTGCGCAAAACGTTGATACCAACAACAGCGGTGCATTCACCGGTGATATCTCTGCCGACATGCTGAAAGATTTTGGTGCAACCCATATTATTATCGGCCACTCAGAGCGTCGTGAATATCACCAAGAATCTGACGAGTTTGTGGCGAAAAAATTCGCTTTCTTGAAAGAAAATGGCCTCACGCCAGTACTTTGTATCGGTGAGTCTGACGCACAAAACGAAGCGGGCGAAACCCTGGCGGTGTGTTCTCGCCAGCTTGACGCTGTGATCCAATCTCAAGGCGTTGAAGCGCTAAACGGTGCGATCATTGCTTATGAGCCAATCTGGGCAATCGGCACCGGTAAAGCGGCAACCGCTCAGCAAGCGCAAGACATTCATGCAGCTATCCGTAAGCACATTGCGTCTTACAGCGAAGACGTCGCAAGCAAAGTGGTCATCCAGTACGGCGGTTCGGTCAAAGCTGGAAATGCCGCAGAGCTGTTCGCGATGCCGGATATCGACGGCGCCTTGGTTGGCGGTGCCGCGCTTGACGCTGCAGGCTTTGCTGCAATCGCGAAAGCCGCCGGTGAAGCGAAAAAAGCGTAATTCGTTGTGCGGTTAGATTGCTAATAGCAACGAGATCGCGAATAAAAACGCCCCCTTATTGGTAGGGGGCGTTTTTTTGGTATCTCAGTCTGTTTGCTATGCGCCTTCAAAACCTAACTGGCGCCAGGCTTCGTAGCCAATAATTGCCACTGCATTGGATAAGTTGAGGCTGCGTGCATCTGGCTGCATCGGGATACGCAAACGCTGCGTGTCCGGCAGTGCCTGAATAAGATCCTGCGGTAGCCCCCGTGTTTCAGGGCCAAACAACAGCACGTCGCCAGGCGCAAATGTTGCCTGAGTATGATATTGCGTCGCTTTGGTTGTACAAGCAAAGATCCGACGTCCCGCCATGGCATCAATGAAGGCGGCATAATTCGCATGTCGCGTCACCCGCGCCAAGTCATGATAATCCAACCCCGCACGGCGTACCTTCTTCTCTTCCAAATCGAAGCCTAACGGCTCAATCAAGTGCAAGTTAGCGCCACAGTTAGCACATAATCGAATAATATTGCCCGTATTAGGCGCAATTTCTGGCTCATAAAGCGCAATGTCAAACATGGTCAGTTACCACAGTGAGAAATAAGCCGTTATTGTCGCAACCGCGGGAAACCAGCGCAATATTAATGCACCGGCCAGCGAAGTGTAACGACCAACCCGCCTTGCGGTCGATTGTGAGCCAGGACCTGCCCGCCATGCTGTTGTACCGCTTGCGCGGTGATCGCAAGCCCTAGCCCAGAGCCGCCAGATTGCCGCTCTCGGGCGGCAGAGACACGATAAAAAGGCCGAAAGATATCGGTCAACATGCTCTCTGGCACTCCCGGACCATCATCGGCAACCTGAATGACCAGCATGGTATCATCAATAAATGTGGTGATATCGATACCTAGGTGCGCATAACGGATCGCGTTTCTTAGTACGTTTTCCAACGCGCTACAAGCTAGGCGCGAATTAACACTCAATGTGACCGACGGCCATGGCGTTATCGTGATCGATTTGCCTTGTTGATTCGCTTCGAAACTCGCATCGTCCACCACCGACTGCCACAACACATCCGCACTGACTGACGCGCGCTCAAGCTGCCCTTGCGCTTGCAGTTTTGACAACGTAAGCAGCTCCGCAATTAAGGCTTCAAGCTGCCCCGCTTCCCGCTCAATCCTGGCCAAGCTATCACTGTGTCCTAATTCACGCTCCGCCAAGGCGCGTGCCATTTGTAAGCGCGTCAGCGGCGACCGTAACTCATGAGAAATATCCGACACCAGTTGCTGTTGCCCGGTCACCATTTGATTGAGCGCCGTAACCATATGATTAAATCCCTTCCCAGCCTCACTGAATTCTCTCGGGCCGCACTCTAACGCAGGATCCGGCACTAAATCGCCGTTGGCGACACGACGACTTGCCGCCTCAAACCGCCGCGCCGGACGCGTCAGTGTATAGGCCAACCAAAGCAACAGGGGGGTACTGACCAACATAGTGACTAGCAACAAATGCTGCGGCGTTTCCAGTATTTTCAACACGAAAGGAAGACGAGGCTGCCAACGACGGGCATGATAAAGATTGCCTTGCGTGTTATCCGTACTCACAGAAAAAGGACCGGCGAGCATGGCGCGACGCACCAAGCGTTGCATCGGCTGCTCTGTCTCATTGGTTTGAGCCATAAAGCGACGTAACTCGGTCGGTAAATCGTCAATCCGGGCCGATTTAGGGACCCAGTAAAGGGTGTTCGCTGCCCGACTGTGGCGATGACCACGACGCTGATTATGTCTGGCAACGAGCGTGGCTATCGGTATGTCGCGTGTCGTCGCGATGTTCACTAACTGATTTATTTGAGCAGCAATACGTGCTTGCTCCGCGGCCGGCACTGGGTGCAGCGATCGCGGATCGCCACGCTGGGCCCAAATGACCGCCGCTAATACCAGTAATAATGTGAGCCAAAAAATCACGAAAACCCGACCATACAAACTGGAGAAAAAAGGAACACGCGACAGGGTTTGGCGCACGCTGGCTAGTCGACCCATAAATACCCCTTTCCTCGCAGCGTTTTGATTCTTGGTTTAGCATCAGCACGCTCAGGTAACTTTTTGCGCAAATTAGAAATGTGCACATCCACGGCACGGTCAAAGGGCATCAAACGCTTACCTAACACCTGCTCACTCAAGTGGGCTTTACTTACCACTTCACCCGGGTGCGCCAGCAAGCACGCCAACATTTCTGTCTCCATGCCGGTCAGATCGACCGTCTCGCCTTGGCATACTGTTTCCAACCGATGCGGGTAAACGCACACATCGTCATGGGCTAAAACAGGCTCTTGCGCTTGGGTCGGCGGCTCGGGGTCCGGTAAGCGAGTGCGTCGTAAAATCGCCCGCATTCTTGCTAGAAGCTCTCGATCACTAAACGGTTTGGCCAGGTAATCATCCGCCCCAAGCTCTAAGCCCATCACGCGGTCTACTTCTTCACCTCGTGCGGTCAACATCAAAATCGCAACATGTGACGTGGCGCGGAGTTGCCGTAACGTTTCCATACCATTTAAGACCGGCATCATGACATCGAGCAAAATAATATCTGGCGGTAATTCACTCGCCATTGCTAAGCCCATTTGTCCATTGTCCGCGCAGCGAACCGAAAACCCTTCCAATGACAGCAACTCACCAAGCAGTGCGGTCAATTCGGTGTCATCGTCAATAATTAGAACCTGCTGCATCGCCCGTGACCCTCTCCTCAATTCAGTAACGCTGAATACAATCTTTTTATCATAGCGACATCGGCACAGGCATGACTTTACCCATCTTTACATCGCATAACGTGACTTTACATCCCAAGGGTTAATCTAAACGTGTACCTACTCAATGATGGAGAGACAGGATGAAACGTTTAACCCTTGGCTTAGCCGCCGCGCTCATTGCGATTCCCACCCTTGCTGCACCGCAGTTCGGTAACGACACCAACCGCGGGATCTGGCAGGATCTTGACTTAACGGAAGCACAACAATCACAACTCGACACCCTTCGCGACACTTACCGCGATCAACGTCTCCAGCCGCGTGACGGATTCCGGCAGAAAATGGGGGCACTGCTAACTCAACCAGAATTTGATGAAGCGGCGGCCACCGAGCTATTTAATGCCATGCCACAACATGGCCGACAAATGCACGGCCAAGGGATCGAGCGCGCTCGCCACATGCATGCCATGATGCAAGTGTTGACGCCAGAGCAACAAGAAATCTTCTTAGATAAGATGCATGACCAACGCCGACACGGCGGCTGGGATAAAGAAAAAGGCAAGCGCGGCCAAGGCCACCATGATCGTCGAGGCAATTGTTCACGATAAATCTGCGTCGTGTCATACGCATCGGGTCAACAGTCTATATACTAAGGGTTGCGTTTCATTACACAGCCCTTTTTTATGAAAAAACAGTATGCTTTCTGGGTCGAGGCCGCCGCGTGGGCAGCCACCGCGGTAGCGACCACCTTACTTCTGGCCAAATTGATTGCATGGTGGCTGACAGGATCGGTCAGTGTGCTGGCCTCATTTGTCGATTCACTGCTCGATCTACTGGCCTCGTTGACCAATTTAATTGTGGTGCGGTACGCCGTTCAACCTGCTGATAGTGAACATAGTTTCGGGCACGGCAAAGCCGAATCCCTCGCCGCACTCGCGCAATCCACCTTTATCGTCGGATCAGCCTCTTTCTTGCTCCTCAGTGGCCTTGAACGTTTGTTCAAGCCAGTGCCGATTGCATCGCCAGAGCTTGGCGTTGCTGTCAGTGCAGGTGCCACCGTGATTACGCTAGGGTTAGTCTTATTCCAAAAATGGGTGATTCGCAAAACGGCCAGCCCAGCCATTGCTGCCGATGCACTTCACTATCAATCCGATTTATTGATGAATATTGCGATCATCGTCGCCTTGGCATTGAGTTGGTACGGCTGGACGCAAGCTGACGCTTGGTTTGCCATCGGCATCAGTGTTTTTATCCTATCTCAAGCTGTCAAAATGGCGTACGAGGCGGTCCAATCACTGCTTGATAGGCAGTTACCGCTTGAAGAGCAAGAGAAAATCGCGGTACTTTCCAGTTCTGTCGTCGGCGTTCATGGCATTCACCAACTGCGTACGCGCCAAGCCGGTATGACAAAATTTATCCAACTACACATAGAGCTTGATGACGAGCTACCCTTAGTGGATGCACATACCCTTGCAGATGCCGTAGAAGATAGGCTACTGGTCGCCTTTCCCGGTGCGGATGTCATGATTCATCAAGATCCAAAATCGGTGGTGGCAAGGGAAACAGGTGGTGGCAAGGAAAACAAAAGCCTTGATGAGAGGCTGAACAAAAGCTCATCGGGCTGACATGTATCAACTTTTTTTCTACAGTAATTGTAATACTATTACAGAAGTAGGAAAATTACAGTTTAAGCAAGCGTCATTGCGGGTTCACTGGGGCAAGCAGGTTGCCATTTCCGCAATCGGCACGAAATAAGTGACGAACAGTCAGAGGGTAACCATGGTTAGAAAAATTGGTGTTTTGACCAGTGGCGGTGATGCGCCAGGTATGAACGCAGCGATTCGCGGTGTGGTTCGCAGCGCATTGAGCGAAGGATTAGAAGTTTACGGTATTTATGACGGGTTTCTTGGCTTGCATCAAAACCGTATCGAACGCCTTAACCGAACAAGCGTATCTGACGTGATTAACCGCGGCGGAACCTTTTTAGGTTCAGCTCGCTTCCCCGAGTTTGCTGACGAAAAAGTGCGTGAGCAAGCCATTCAAAATCTAAAAATGCACGGCATTGATGCACTGGTGGTTATCGGTGGTGACGGGTCGTTCATGGGCGCGAAAAAACTGACTGAGATGGGCTATCCTTGTATTGGCCTGCCAGGCACCATTGATAACGACGTCGCCGGTACCGATTATACCATTGGCTATATGACCGCGATGAACACAGTGATCGACGCTATCGACCGTTTGCGTGACACCTCCTCGTCGCATCAGCGGATCTCTATTGTCGAAGTCATGGGGCGCCACTGTGGTGACTTGACCTTAATGGCGTCGATCGCTGGCGGCTGTGAATACATCATCACACCGGAAATTGGTCTTGATAAAGACAAGCTGCTTGCCAAAGTGAAAGAAGGCATTTACAAGGGTAAAAAGCACGCGATCATCGCGATTACAGAGCTAATGACCGATGCTAATGAACTGGCGAAGTTCATCGAAACCGAAACTGGCCGCGAAACACGTGCGACCATTTTGGGCCACATTCAGCGTGGCGGTCAGCCAGGCGCATTTGACCGTATCCTTGCTTCGCGCATGGGTGCCTATGCGGTCGACCTGCTGCAAAACGGCGAAGGCGGACGCTGTGTCGGGATTCAAAATGACAAAATGGTTCACCATGACATCATTGATGCCATTGAAAACATGAAGCGCCCATTCCGTGATGATCTTTACGAAGTGGCAGAAAAACTGTTCTAAGCCGCTCGCGATATTGCGCTGATTAGCGCATGGCGATCAAAAAACGGAACCGTGCGGTTCCGTTTTTTTTGTGGAATGGCGTCAAAGCAATTATATGCCGTCCCCCGAAATAAACGTTTTGTGTGAGCCGTTAAACTCTTGATCCATATCCAGTGAGGGCATGTGTGAACTCGGGCGCCCAACGATTTTAGCCGGCACGCCCGCCACCGTGGTGTGCGGCGGTACAGGGTTGAGCACCACAGAGCATGATCCAATTTTCGCGCCCTCGCCAATATCGATATTGCCAAGGATTTTCGCACCGGCGCCGATCATCACACCGGTCCGAATTTTCGGATGGCGATCACCGCCTTCTTTTCCGGTCCCGCCGAGAGTAACATCTTGCAAGATCGAAACATTATCTTCGATCACCGCCGTCTCACCGATCACGATCCCCGTGGCGTGGTCAAACATGATCCCACGTCCGATAGTGGCCGCCGGATGAACATCCACCTGACTGGTCACTGAAATTTGGTTTTGTAGGTACGTCGCTAACTCTTTGCGACCTTGGTGCCACAGCCAATTTGCCACACGGAAGCCTTGCAAGGCATGAAATCCTTTTAGGTACAGTAAGGGCGTGGAGTACAGTTCCACCGCAGGATCCCGCTCTACCGTGGCACAAATATCGCAGGCAGCCGATTCAGCCACCGACGCATCATTGGCATACACTTCTTCAATCACTTCTCGCACCGCCATCGACGGCATCGACGGCGTCGACAATTTATTGGCCAAAATATAGCTCAGGGCACTGGCGAGATTATCGTGCTTGATAATTGTGGCATGGTAAAAGCTGGCCAACATGGGCTCGCGCTCTGAGTGTTCGCGTGCTTCTGTTTTTACCGCTTGCCACACACGGTTCTGTTGGCATTCTTTTTTAGCCTGATTCACTGCCTTCATCCTTATCAAAAATCACCGGCAACTGGGACGTTCCCCTACCGTGCCAGTGTATAAAAAAAACGCGCGGTTCTCACCCCGCGCGCCTATTTATATGCTGATACACGTTGCCGTTATTCGGATTTTTTATCGCGGGCCAGCAAGTCTCGAGCAGCGTGATGCGCCAATTTACCCTGATATAAAACTTGATAAATTTGCTCCACAATCGGCATTTCAACCCCAGCGCGCTGCGCCAGGGCCCACACCTCTTTGGTGTTGCGAAAGCCCTCAACCACTTGACCGATATTATCCTGCGCCGCTTGCACGCCTTCACCTTGGCCAAGCGCCAGCCCAAAGCGGCGATTACGCGATTGATTATCGGTGCAGGTTAAAACCAGATCACCTAAACCGGCCATGCCCATAAAGGTCTCTCGCGATGCGCCTAGCGCTTCACCTAAGCGCGTCATTTCCGCCAAGCCACGCGTAATTAGAGCCGTGCGCGCATTGGCACCAAACCCGATACCATCAGAAATCCCAGCCCCAATCGCAATCACGTTTTTTACCGCGCCACCTAATTGCATGCCGATAAAATCATGATTGCCGTAAACGCGGAAACTCTGCTGGCAATGAATCGTCTCTTGCAAATCACGCACAAACTCAGGGTCAGGCGAGGAAACAGAAATCGCCGTCGGCATGCCAGCCGCCAGCTCTTTAGCGAAAGTGGGACCCGAGAGTACCGCCAGCGAGCGCGAATCACCCAGTTGTTCACGCGCGACTTCTTGCAACAGGCGTCCGGTTTCCGGTTCTAGCCCTTTTGTGGCCCAGCAAACGCGAGAATCCGCGCGTAAGTAGGGCCGGATTTGGCCGAGCACTTGACCAAAGACGTGGCTGGGCACCACCACCAATAAATCACGACTGGCATTCACCGCCACGGACAAATCGGCACAAAGCACCAGCGAGTCTGGAAAAGCGACGCCTGGTAAAAAAGCCTGGTTAGCACGGTCAATTTCCAACTGCGCAAGATGACGTGGATCGTGCCCCCATAACACAACGTTGGCACCATTTCTCGCCAGTGAGATCGCTAAGGCAGTGCCGTACGAACCAGCGCCCAATACAACAATCGCGGCGTCTTGAGTGGGAGCAAGATCTGTCATAATGACCCCTTAGGCTTGCGCGTCTTCTTCTTCGCCAGATTTCGCGTCCGCCTGCTGTTGCAGGTAGTTCATGAACAAGGCATCAAAGTTTACCGGTGCAAGGTTAAGCTGTGGGAACGTCCCTTTAACGACCAAGCTAGAAATCGTCTCACGCGCGTAAGGGAACAGAATATTCGGGCAAAAAGCGCCGAGGCAATGCGCTAATTGCGGCGCATCCATGCCGGTAACCGAGAAGATGCCGCCTTGTTGTACTTCGCACAAGAACGCACTGCTCTCTTGGTTTTTCACGGTCACGGTTAGACGCAGAACAACCTCGTAAATGCCTTCACCCAGCTCGCGGCTTTGCGTGTCTAAATCTAAGTTAACGTCAGGTGCCCAGTCTTGCTGAAAAACGTCAGGTGAATTTGGCGCCTCAAAAGACACGTCTTTAAGAAAAACGCGTTGGATAGCAAAGTTTTGCTCGGCTTGTTGGTTGTTTTCTGCTTCAGCCATGGTGGTTCGTCCTTTCTAACTAGTTGCTTATGTGCCGGGCACATTAAAAAATGCGAGCCACTGCGTCATGCAGTCGCTCGAGATTTGAGTGAGGGATCACTTTTTCTTTTTGCTTTTGCCTTTACCGCTTTTGGCGCGGACCAGTGGCATTTTGGCATCGTTCCACGAGGTCAAGCCATCTTTGAGCACATACACAGACTCAAAACCCGCTTTGGCGAGTTGATTCGCACTGTCAGCCGCGGTTTGACCGGTCTTGCATACTACGATGATGGGGTCAGTTTTATGTTTTTCAAGTTCGCCAAATGAGTGCGATTTAATTTCACTGGGCAATACATTGATTGCGCCCGTGATATGGCCCGCTCGAAACTCGTCATGACTGCGAATATCCACAAACACCCCATTTTCACGGTTGTTCAGGATCGCGGCATCGTTCGGAGCCACCACTTTGTAAGCGGCGGTTTTCTGTTTGATCAGCGACATCAACAAGGTGGCAGCTAAGCCAACCCAGACCAGTGTCAGAATCATGTTGTTGGAGACAAAATCGATATATTCCTGCATAACCTTTGCTCTATACTGCTTGTTTGTCCCGCGAGGCGAGAGTCCATCAAGGGATGAAAATGGTGTCGAGTATAACCTGCTCGTCAGGGTTTTACAGCCTACCAAGACGAAATCGCGCGCTTGCTCACTCACGGTGATCGAATGATAAATTTTCGTTCCCCTCAATATGTTAAAAAGAAAGAAGGTTTCATCAATCGCAGACATCGAGTGAAGCCATTCGCGTATACCGACAATCTTCGCCATAATGAGGGGAGTCAAGGGTAGAAGGCAAGCCATGCAACCCTTGCTGGTTAACTTATCAGCTGGAATAATTGATCTTAGCCTACGTATCCTTGCGTAAAATGTTGTAAAATTACGCACACTGCACCACTGAGGCCTGATGCTAGCCTCAAATCTGGCATCAAGCCTCAGTGGCTGCTCCATGACATTCAATGTCAGTGGCATCCAATGTCAGTCTTTAGCTTGAATTAAGAGGACGTAATATGTCTGCGAAAAAACCACTTGCACTGGTGATTCTCGATGGCTGGGGCTATCGTGACCCACAAAGCGATAATGCCATCACCAATGCTAACACGCCGATTATCGACAGCCTGATGGCCGACAATAGCACCTTGATTTCAGCATCCGGTTTTGACGTTGGCCTGCCTGATGGGCAAATGGGTAACTCAGAAGTCGGTCACGTGAATATCGGTGCTGGCCGCGTGGTGTATCAAGAACTCACCCGTATCACCAAATCCATCGCCGATGGCGACTTTAACCAGACCCCCGCACTCACTGCCGCGGTCGATAAAGCCGTGGATAAAGGCAAAGCCGTTCATATCATGGGTCTGATGTCACCAGGTGGCGTTCATAGCCATGAAGACCACATTGCGGCCATGGTTGAGTTGGCCGCTGAGCGTGGTGCGGATCAAATCTATCTGCACGCCTTCTTGGATGGTCGTGATACGCCACCACGTAGCGCAAAAGCCTCACTTGAGCGTTTTGACGCCCTTTTTGCCAAGCTAGGCAAAGGACGTACGGCCTCACTGGTGGGTCGCTACTACGCGATGGACCGCGACAACAACTGGGATCGTGTAGAGCGAGCTTACGATTTGTTGACCTTGGCGCAAGGCGAGCATAGCGCAACGAGCGCGGTTGAAGGCCTCGAAGCGGCGTATGCGCGTGAAGAAAATGACGAGTTTGTCGCCCCAACGGAAATCTTCCGTGAGGGTGACAACAAAGCGACCATCAACGACGGCGACGCAGTCATTTTCATGAATTTCCGTGCCGACCGGGCGCGCGAAATGACTCGTGCCTTTATGCCTGAGTTTGATGGGTTTGCGCGTAAGAAGTATGCCGAACTGTCCGACTTTGTCATGCTGACCGAATACGCAGCCGATATCGATACGACGGTGGCTTTCCCACCGACAAGCCTGTCAAACACCTTGGGTGAATGGCTATCGAAAACCGGTAAAACCCAGCTACGTATTTCAGAAACTGAGAAATACGCGCACGTCACTTTCTTCTTCAACGGTGGTATGGAAACCGTATTTGAAGGCGAAGAGCGCTCTTTGGTGGCGTCACCCAAAGTGGCCACGTACGATCTACAACCCGAAATGAGCTCTGAAGAGCTAACGGATAAACTGGTTGATGCGATTAAGTCCGGCAAGTTCGATATGATCATCTGTAACTACCCGAACGGTGATATGGTCGGTCATACGGGCGTCTACGAGGCTGCTGTCCAAGCGTGTGAAGCTGTCGATGGCTGTATCGGTCGCGTGCTAGAAGCGATTAAAGAAGTGGACGGTCAAATGCTGATCACCGCCGACCACGGTAACGCTGAAATGATGGTTAACGAGGAAACGGGCGGTGCATATACCGCACACACCAACTTACCAGTCCCACTGATGTATGTCGGTAGCAAACCAGTGACCTTGAAAGAAGGCGGTAAGCTGTCTGATCTGGCACCGACCATGTTGGCATTGTCCGATATGCCGATTCCTGAAGAGATGACTGGCAAGCCTCTGTTCGATCTGAAATAATCTCCCCATGCGGGAGAAACGAACACGCCTAGGTCAAACCCTCCGCGCCAGTGCATTATGCACTGGCGTTTTTCTGTGTCTATTCACAGGGTCTGTGCACGCTAACTCACAACTTGAGGGCGTGAGCGATGAGATTGCCCGCCAACAATCACAGCTGGCCGCGCACAATAAAAAACTCAATGCACTTCAGCGCGACTTAAAAGCGCAATCTAAACGGATTGACACCTTGTCCAGGCGCATCCGCCAAGCGCAAGCTAGCCTGCAAGAAACAGATACCGACATTACCCAGCTTACGCGCCAACAAGCGCGATTAAAGCAGGAAATGATCGCCCAACAAGCCCAACTGGGCGAGCTTATCGATGCGCAATATCGTCAAGGCAAACACGATCAACTCAAACGACTGCTCAGCCAAGAATCACCAGCCACCCTTGACCGGTTAACGCGCTATGCCGAAATCGTTGCAGGCACAATGCAGCAAACGATTGAGTCACTCGCCGCTACCCGTACCGATTATCAGCTCACCGCTCACCAGCTCAAACAGCAGCGGGATAAGCAAACGCAGCTCGTGGCAGAGTTAACCGATAAAAAGCGTGAGCTTGAGACTGAGCAAAACGCACAAAGCCAAACGGCGAAACAAATTCGCGCCAAGATTGCCAGTGACAGCGCATATTTAGCCGAGCTCAAAGCTAATAAGCAGCGCTTGCAAGAACAAATCGCCGAGGCGGCACGACGCGCGCAGGTCAATATGGCAGGCATTAGTGACGCCAAAGGAAAACTCACTTGGCCCGCCCAAGGTAAACTCCTGCACCGCTTTGGCGAGCGCCAATCCGGCGAAGTGACTTGGAATGGCATCGTGATTGATGCCAAGCGTGGCACGGAAGTGAAAGCGACGCATGCAGGAAAAGTGGTGCTATCCAGTTGGCTACGTGGCTACGGGCTATTGATTGCCGTCGATCATGGCAAGGGGGATATGAGCTTGTACGGCTATAATCAAGCATTACTCAAAGACGTCGGCGACACAGTGACCGCCGGCGAACCGATTGCCTTAGTTGGCGACAGTGGCGGACAATCAACACCATCGCTATATTTCGAGATTCGTCGTAAAGGCAATACCACTAACCCAGTTCCTTGGTTGGATTAAAAACGCCCACCCCATGGGTGAGCGCTGTCAATATTGCCAAGCACCTGGTGAGCCTTCAATCACCCGGTCATATGGCGTTATAGGCCTCTTACATTAGCCCTGCCAGTCGAGGATCACCTTACCAGACTGCCCTGAGCACATCATCTCAAAGCCTTCTTGAAAGTCATCTACGTGGTAATGATGGGTAATGATGGGGGTTAAATCCAACCCTGATTGAATCAAGGAGGCCATCTTGTACCAAGTCTCGAACATTTCGCGACCATAGATGCCTTTGATCACCAAGCCTTTAAAGATCACTTGGTTCCAATCAATGCCCATATCGCTCGGTGGGATCCCGAGCAAGGCAATATTGCCGCCATGGTTCATGGCCGACAACATGCTATTAAAAGCGGCAGGGACGCCCGACATTTCCATGCCAACGTCAAAGCCTTCCGTCATTCCAAGCTCAGCCATCACCGATTCTATCGAGGTCTCGGCGACGTTTACCGCCCGAGTCACTCCCATATCCCGAGCAAGTTGTAGGCGGTACTCATTCACATCAGTGATCACCACATGTCTTGCGCCCACATGACGCGCAACCGCCGCAGCCATAATACCAATCGGGCCGGCACCTGTGATTAGCACGTCTTCGCCGACCAGATCAAACGATAACGCGGTGTGCACCGCATTGCCAAATGGGTCAAAGATCGAGGCTAAATCGTCCGAAATTTCCGCTGGAATTTTGAAGGCATTAAACGCTGGGATCACTAAATATTCCGCAAATGCGCCAGGACGATTGACCCCGACCCCTTCGGTATTCCGGCAAAGGTGGGTGCGTCCGCCGCGGCAATTGCGGCAGTGACCACAAGTAATGTGGCCTTCTCCGGAGACGCGATCACCGATGGCGAAGCCTTTGACTTCTTGTCCAATCCCAACCACTTCACCCACATATTCGTGACCGACTACCATGGGAACCGGAATGGTGTTTTGCGACCACTCATCCCACTTGTAAATATGAACGTCGGTACCGCAGATGGCGGTTTTGCGGATTTTGATCAGTAGATCGTTATGCCCAAGCTCAGGCAGCGCCGCCTCCGTCATCCAAATACCGGGCTCGGCTTTTAGCTTCGCCAGGGCTTTCATGCTTGTTTGTGTCATACGATTACCCAATCAGTTGCATTTCTTTACCGACTTTGATGAAAGCATCAATCGCGCGGTCCAGTTGCTCACGCGTGTGTGCGGCTGACATTTGAGTGCGAATACGTGCTTGCCCTTTCGGCACCACCGGATAAGAGAAGCCCACTACATAGACGCCTTCTTGCATCATACGTTCGGCAAACTCACTCGCGACTTTGGCATCTCCCAGCATCACCGGAATAATGGCATGATCCGCGCCTGCTAGCGTGAAACCTGCCTCAGTCATGCGAGCTCGGAAATGTGCGCTGTTATCCCATAGCTGTGCGCGCAAATGGTCACTTTCCGCCAGCATATCGAGCACGCGAATAGAGGCCGACACAATCGCCGGTGCCAGTGAATTCGAGAACAGATAAGGGCGTGAACGTTGACGCAACCAATCGATCACTTCTTTTTTACCCGATGTATAGCCACCCGAGGCTCCCCCCATGGCTTTACCCAAGGTCCCAGTGATGATATCAACGCGGTCCATGACTTGGTGGTATTCGTGGGTACCACGGCCATGATCGCCCATAAAGCCCACAGCATGGGAGTCATCCACCATCACCAGCGCGCCATACTGCTCAGCCAGATCGCACACCGCGGGCAAGTTAGCGACCACGCCATCCATCGAGAAAACGCCGTCGGTGACAATCAAGATATTCGCCACATTGGCTGCTTTCGCGGCTTTAAGTTGCGCTTCCAGCTCGTCCATATCGTTGTTGGCGTAACGGAACCGCTTCGCTTTACACAAGCGCACCCCATCAATGATCGAAGCATGGTTCAACGCATCTGAGACAATGGCATCATCAGGCCCCAGGATAGTTTCAAATAAGCCGGTATTCGCATCAAAGCATGACGAATACAAAATCGTATCTTCCATGCCCAAAAAGTCAGATAGCTTGGCCTCAAGGGTTTTATGGGCGTCTTGCGTGCCACAGATAAAGCGCACTGACGCCATGCCAAAGCCGTGCTCATCCATCCCTGCTTTGGCAGCCTCAATCAAAGCAGGATGATTGGCTAATCCTAGATAGTTATTCGCGCAGAAATTGAGCACCTGTTGCTCATGATTAACGGCCACACTGGCCGATTGCGGGGAAGTAATAAGGCGTTCACTTTTGTACAAGCCATCAGCTTTTACTTGCTCAAGCTGATGACGCATTTGCTGATAGAAGGCAGCCGTCATCGCAATCTCCATGCTGGTGATGATTACTTTTGGAAGGCCGCCGCACAGTTTCTGTACGGCGAATGATTGGCTGCTATCATGGCACGTTCATTAGGTTTGTGCCAATAACCCGCACGAGACAGTGATTCATATCGTGTATTCCGCCTTAGGCTGGCGGAATATCGCGCAAAACACAATAAACGACGTTGGACCGGTTAGTTTAAGGTATCCAGTGCGCGTATATCTTGGCGAACCAATTGCTGCTGATAGTGGTCCATTAATGAAGCGATAGCGGTTTGCCCTTGCGAGGAAGTCAGCGGATGTAGCAACGCCAACATCTGTAAAACGCCTTTGTAGATCACACCGGCATGAATATGTGTTTGTGGCGCTTGCGCACTTTGGTAGAAAATCCAGCTTGACGCGACCTGCTTCAGGGTTTCGCCCACGGCAGCCAACCCACTCTCACTCAGATTCAACCACCCCGCATGGCTGTAATGCTGCAAAATAGTCATCAGGTTGGTTTGAAGCTGTTGTTGTGCATCGAGGTACTTATGCTGTAGCGCTTCATCGCGACGCAGAATATCGGGCAGATTGGCGTAAAAAAAGCGGTAGCGCCACATCAAACTGAACGTTGCATCGAGATAATGTTGCAACAGCGCTTGGGTATCTTCTTGAGGCTGACTAGGATCAAAAGCAAGGGCGAGATCTTGCGCGTATTGATCAAAAATGCTGTGTATAATCGCCTCTTTATTACGAAAGTGGTAATAAAGGTTTCCCGGGCTTATCCCAAGA
This sequence comes from Salinivibrio costicola subsp. alcaliphilus, assembly GCF_001996185.1. Taxonomy (NCBI): domain Bacteria; kingdom Pseudomonadati; phylum Pseudomonadota; class Gammaproteobacteria; order Vibrionales; family Vibrionaceae; genus Salinivibrio; species Salinivibrio costicola. The sequence goes on along the minus strand of NZ_MUFR01000002.1, from coordinate 50,132 downwards.
TCAGCCGCAATATGATTCGTGGTAATATTTGGCTCACCGTGTTGATTGAATAAAGCCAGTGCAGCATGGATAATTCGGTCTTGGGTTTTCATGTATGGTTCAGTCCTCTGCCCGGTTGATGCGTAACCATACTATCACAGTCAACAATAATGGCGACGGCGTCTGTCGCCTGCAACGATGAATTAGGTAACGATATGATTTTTGTGACTGGTGGTGCCGGCATGATCGGTAGCAACTTAGTAAAAGCACTTAACGAGCAAGGCTATCGTGACATCGTTGTCGTCGATAACCTTAAAGACGGCACCAAATTCGTTAACCTGGTTGATTTGGATATTGCTGATTATATGGATAAGGAAGACTTTCTTACCCAAATCATGGCCAGTGAGAACTTCGGGCCTATCGAAGCGATTTTCCACCAAGGTGCTTGCTCAGCGACCACCGAGTGGGACGGCAAGTACATGATGCTCAATAACTATGAATATTCTAAAGAGCTATTGCATTACTGCATTGACCGTGACATTCCGTTTTTATACGCCTCGTCAGCGGCTACTTATGGCGGCCGCGACAGAGACTTCATTGAAGCGCCAGAGTATGAAGGCGCGCTGAATGTTTACGGCTACTCGAAGCAGCAGTTTGATAATTATGTCCGTCGCGTGCAAGACGATGCCAAGGCGCACGGTGAAACACTGCCACCGATCACCGGTTTTCGTTACTTCAACGTTTACGGCCCTCGTGAGCAGCACAAAGGCAGCATGGCGTCCGTTGCTTACCACCTGAACCAGCAAATCTTAAACGGTGAAAACCCGAAGCTGTTTGAAGGCAGTGACACATTTAAGCGTGATTTCGTCTATGTTGGCGACGTGTGTCAAATGAATATCTGGTTCTGGCAGCAACAAATCTCCGGCATTTTTAACTGTGGTACTGGCCGTGCCGAACCGTTTAGCGCCGTCGCCAACGCCGTCATCGCGTTTCACGGTCAAGGGGAAATTGAAGAGGTGCCGTTCCCCGATCACTTAAAAGGCCGCTATCAAGCTTACACGCAGGCCGATTTGACCAAGGTTCGTGAAGCCGGATATACCGCTTCCTTTAAGACTGTGGCTGAAGGTGTTGCCGCCTATCTAGCTGAAATCAATCGCTAATATAATGATGTTTACGCCAAGCCGTGACGCTTGGCGTATGAGAAAATCGAATAATGACAAAACAGCGACCCGATTACGATCCAAATGCCTATAACCCCGAATTTTCGCGTGCCTTCCTCGCACCGAAATATTGGGGCACCTGGCTGATGTTATTGGCTGCCTTGCCAATCTGTTTGTTGGTGCCTGCGCGAGCAAAGTATCGCTTTGCCCAATGGGTAGCACGCAAGCTGGTGAAAAAGAAAAAAGGCACGATTTTGAATGCATGGCTCAACCTTGAAGCCTGCTTTCCAGAGCAATCAAAGCAAGCACGCGAAGCGATCTTGATCGAGACGCTAACCACCGCAGGAGCGTTTTTACTCAGTTTTCCACTGATTACGTTACGTGGTCGTCAGTGGTTTCAACAGCACTGTGATGTCATTGGCATGGAGCATATTACCCGCCACACCGATCATGGTGAGCCGGTGATCTTGTTTGTCCCCCATACCTGGGCGATTGATGCGGCGGCGATTTTATTTGCCTCACAGGGCTTACCTGTCGCTGCCTTCTCAAAACGACAAAAAAACGGTCTCCTCGACTGGCTGATGCACCGCCAACGAGTACAATATGGTGGTAACTGCTACGAACGAGAAGCAGGGATTAAACCTTTTATTCGTGCGGTTAAACGAGGCTTCTTGGGCTATTACCTGCCCGATGAAGATATGCGTGATGAGAGCAGTGAGTTTGTTCCTTTTTTCTCAACAACTAAGGCGACACTGCCAAGTCTCGGCAAGTTGAGCAAAGTCACGCGTTCGCATATCGTGCCTGTGCTATCTGGCTTTGATGCCAAAACCGGCCGGTTTATCATTACCATCCATCCAGCATTTAGCGAGTTTCCAACCGGTGATAACAAAACGGACGCCCACATGATGAACCAACATATCGAAACCATGCTCGAGGGTCAATACGACCAATACATGTGGATCCTAAAACTGCTCCGCACACGCGAAGACGGCCGTAATATCTACCAAGAGGCAAAAAGGAAACGGGCATCATGACACGAGTACTCGTCATTGGCCCGTCTTGGGTCGGCGATATGGTGATGTCGCAATCACTGTATAAAGCCATCAAACAACAACACCCTGACGCCACCATTGACGTGATGGCGCCTGGATGGTGCGCCCCTATTTTGGCGCGTATGCCAGAAGTTAATCGCAGTATCGACATGCCACTGGGTCATGGAGAATTTGCACTCGGTAACCGCTACCAATTAGGTAAACGCTTAGCAAAACATGGCTATGACCATGCCTATGTATTGCCTAATTCGGCCAAATCGGCGCTGATCCCTTGGTTTGCTGGGATCCCAACACGTACCGGTTGGAAAGGTGAAATGCGTTATGGTTTGCTCAACGACCTGCGTCCCAATAAAAAAGCGTTTCAATATATGGTTGAGCGCTATGTTGCCCTGGCACACCCACGCGCCACGATGCAAAGTTCGGTCTCACTCGGTGGCCTTGAAGGCCTACCAAAACCTGAATTAACCATTGATCCTGACGCACAAGCGGCTGTGATCACTAAGCTGGGCTTAAACCAAGATAGACCCATCGTGGGTCTTTGCCCGGGTGCCGAGTTCGGCCCAGCCAAAAAGTGGCCTGAGCAACACTATGCCGAGGTCGCTCGCCAGATGCATGCTAAGGGGTTTCAAGTTTGGCTGTTTGGCTCAGCCAAAGATATCGACACCTGTGAAAAAATTGCCGCCCTTGCCGACAACGCACCGAATATTCATGTGTTAGCGGGTAAAACCAATTTAATTGAGGCTGTTGATCTATTAGGCGCTTGCCAAACCGTCGTCAGTAATGACTCCGGCTTGATGCACATCGCCGCGGCAGTCAACTGCCAGGTCATTGCCATTTATGGCTCAACGTCCCCCGATTACACGCCGCCTTTAACCAGTAAGGTCGACATTGTGCATACAGATATTGAATGTCGCCCCTGCTTTCAACGCGAATGTCCACTTGGGCATTTGAAGTGTTTAAAGGATTTGGACCCTAGCCGCGTTATTTCTTTAATAAAGATGGATAAAGCGTCATGAGTGAAGGGAATACAACCGTTGCCGTTGCACTTATCGTTAAAAACGAAGCGCATAACATTGATCTATGTTTGCAGTCTGTATGCAATTGGGTGGATGAAATCGTTGTACTGGACGCGGGAAGCTCAGATAACACAACTGAAATAGCTAAACAGTATACGGATAAAGTCTACGTAGCTTCAGACTGGCGGGGGTTTGGAAAACAACGCCAGCGCGCTCAATCATATGTAGAAAGTGACTTTGTGTTTTGGCTAGACGCAGATGAAAGAGTCACACCTGAATTAAAGAAAAACATCTTAGGCGTTATCAATGACCACCAACCTAACTGTGTTTATTACATAAATAGGCTTTCTAACGCCTTTGGGAAAGAAATCAAGCACTCTGGTTGGCACCCAGATTGGATTTGCCGACTTTATAAAACATCAGAAACTCATTATTCTGACTCTCTCGTGCATGAACATGTTGTTGTTCCTAATACACATAAGAAAATTTATTTAAATGGTGTTCTACTGCATAACACGTTTAATTACCTCTATGAATATACCGCTAAAACCAACCAATATATAAAATTATGGAGCGATCAGCGCGAGGGCAAGAAGAGCTCAAGTGTCTCCAAAGCTTTAGGGCATGCTCTTTTTAGATTTATTAAGATGTATTTCTTGAAAAAAGGATTTTTAGATGGTCGACATGGCTTTATCCTCGCACTTCTCAGCGCCAACGTCGTTTTTACGCGTTATGCCGACTTATGGCTAAGAGACTATGTTAAAAAACAACGTTAAGATGCACATTTGCCACGTTAATCTCGCTTCTGGTTTTAGCGGCGGTGAGCGACAAACGCTCACACTGATTAAACAACAGCTCGCAATGGGTTATCGACTCACCGTAGTGGTAAACCCCAAAAGCCCGCTCGCTGATAAAATTCGCGCGTTAGAACAATGCCAATTAGTGCTTTGTCCGCACTATACTCGACGACATGAGCGCTCAATCACCGCAACATGTGATCTGGTCCATGTCCACGAAGGCCGAGCGATTTATTGGGCATTGCTCCAGCGCTTATTACATAATGTGCCCTATATCGTGACACGCCGCATTGATAATCCTTTAAAGAAAAAGTGGTTATCTCAACTTGCATACCGCAAAGCGAGTGCCCTGGTCGGTTTGAGTTCGGAGATTATCCATCAACTAGAAAAACATTACCCTGATGCCAAGTTAGTCAAAATTCCTAGCTCTCCTGTCACCTACCCTGTATCGCAAGATAAGGTTGAGAAAATCAAAGCGCAATTTCATAGGAAGTTCTTAGTGATTCATGCCGCCAATATGTATGCGCATAAAGGCTTTAATGTCACGATAGAAGCGGCACGGTTACTTGCTAACACATCGCCCAACATCCAGTTTTGTTTGCTTGGTGATGGTAAAGAGCGTGAAGCGTTAGCGCTTCAAGCGAAAGGACTCAGCAACGTTCACTTTGCTGGCAAACAAACGAATATGGGCGATTGGTTCGCAGCGGCCGATTTACTCGTCCATCCTTCCTATTCAGAAGGCTTAGGCTCGGTCATTTTAGAAGCAATGGCATCCGGGCTCCCTGTTGTTGCAACGCGTGCTGGCGGGATCCCTGATATAATCACACATAGTGTATCTGGACGGCTTATCGAGGTGGGAGAGGCTGATCAACTAGCGAGTTCTATCACAGATATAGCCAATGATACGACTCTTAGAAACCGCCTTATTGTCGGTAGTCTCGAACAAGCTAAAGCCTGTGATATCAATCAAACCGTCCTAACCTATCAATCCCTATACCAAACGATAAAAGACGGATCCAAGATTGTATGACTAGTGTCTGATAAATCTTAGAGACTGGAGCTCGGTTGGAGAGAATGCCACTATTTATCGCACCCAAACGTCCATAGGAGTTTCCCTGTGCGCTGGTTATACACATTATTACTCACGCTTGCTGCCCCTTTTTTGCTTGTCGGGCTTTATCGTAAACGGCCCGGTAAGCCGGCGGTGGGGGAGCGCTGGCAAGAGCACTTTGGTCGCACACCCAACATTGAGGGGGCGCCGATTTGGTTGCATGCGGTTTCCGTAGGGGAGGTCCTCGCCGCCAAACCGGTGATCAGTGCACTGCAACAAGCTTATCCCGATGTTCCTATCCTCATCACCACCACTACAGCCACTGGGGCCGAGCAGGCAATGCGCATCAAAGGTGTGAACCATCGCTATATGCCGGTTGATTTTCCGTTTGCGATTCGTGGTTTTTTACGTGCAGTCTCTCCAAGGCTATGCGTGATCATGGAGACCGAGCTTTGGCCCAATACTTTGCATCATGTCAGTCGTGCCGGTGTTCCCATTACGATCATTAATGCGAGACTTTCTGAAAAGGCATGCCACCATTATCAAAAAATTGCGCCGCTCTTTCGTGCCATGAGTCAGCATATCGATCTCATACTGTGTCAGCATACCACTGATAAAGCACGTTTTGCCGCACTGGGGGTCCCCGCAGAAAAACTAAGCGCAGTTGGGTCAGTGAAGTTTGATATCAAGGCGGTAAATCCTGATTTAGGCGCTGCGCTTCGTGACGCTCGCGGTGAACGCCCTTGCTGGATAGCGGCCAGCACCCATGCAGGCGAAGATGCCATCATGTTAGCCGCCCACAGTATTTTGCTACGTGATTATCCGGATGCTTTATTGATTATGGTCCCTCGCCACCCTGAGCGCTTTGATGATGTCTCGCAACAAGTCGCGGCTCAGGGCCTCAGTATACAAAGACATACTCAGGGCGAGACGCTTACCACGAGCACGCAAGTGTACCTTGGCGATACCATGGGTGAGATGATGATGTATCTCGCCAGTGCAGATGTGGTTGTCATGGCAGGGAGTTTTTTAGGCGCCAAAGTTGGCGGTCATAATCTGTTAGAGCCCGCTGCGCTCAGCAAACCCTTATTAACCGGACCCAGTTACTATAACTTCCAAGTCATTGGTGATGCTTTAATAGACGCAGGCGCACTGCAAGTATGTAACGATAGCCAAGATCTCGCGGCAAAGATTGGCGCTTTCTTTAATGCACCGCCACTGGCAGCGCAAGCAGGAAAAGCCGGTTTGGCGGTGGTCGAAGAAAACCGTGGCGCCGTTGAGCGAACCTTACAAGCACTCACCCCTTGGCTTCGACACTCGCACTGAGTGGCGACTACTTTCGAATATGATTGTAACCTTTTAAGACCGCAGCCCAATCCTCGGGCTGCCAGCGGATTTGGCGCTTCTCTTTTTCTTTTTTAAAAGAGCGATGCAAGCGTGCTAAGTTGTCTTCTTTCCATTGCTCACCTTCACGCTGTTGGCACTTATCAAAATCAATCAGCCACAGTTTGCCTTTTCTATCACGAAGAATATTATGGATATTCAGATCAGAATGGCACACGCTGGCATCATGTAAACGACGCACCAAGCGGCCAATGGCGTGATAATCGTGAGCTAGCAAGCTGTTTTCGCTTAATATCGCCACTAAGTCACGGGCTCCTGGGACTTTTTCTACCAAGATATCGGCACGATAGGTACGGCCTGTCTTTACCGCACGAGCAGCGACGGGGCGCGGTACAGGGAGCTTTTTCTCTCGCAAATAAGCCAATAAGCGCAACTCCGCACCGCTGCGCGTTTCCTCCCAGCCCGTAAACCAGTATTGGTCTTTCACCAATTTGCCGAACAGGCCGCCGCGATAATAATGCCGCAGTGCCATCTCCATTTTCGGGCCACGGACAAAAAAGGTTATCCCTCGCCCTTTGGCCGAGCCGGTGACGGCAGCCTGTTGGTGCCAAAAATGAATATCAAAATACTGGCGCGGCTCCCCGACCACCAAGGTAGGATCGTACCAGATGCACTCATTTTCTTGCTGATGAATTATCATTTCTAGCGCCACGCTTTATCTCGCTGCTTGGTAGCCATGGTTATCTGTTTGGATACGGGGTCAAGGTCATATATCATAACCGTCAGCGTACAACACAGCAAACTCATCCTATCGGACATTTCAGGTAAATAAGGTACTGATAAATGAATATCTTGGTCTTAAGCTCATACAATGACGCTTGGAATAGTGTACGGCCAGAAGCAGAAATATTTATAGCCCTCGCAAAAGCGGGTCATAACGTCACTATTTTAACGCAAGAAGATGCCGCCTATGTTCAACGATTCAAGGCCAATGACATTACGGTTATCGACCATTATCCAAAGAGGAAGATTTGCTTAAAAACGATCAAATATCTCAGAGCATTATTTGCTAAGCAGCCAATCGATATCGTCTATGCCATGAACTCAAGAACGATTGCAAATGCTGCGTTCGCGTGTATCGGATTTGATAGTATTAAACTTGTGACCTACCGTGGGACAGTAGGTGGTGTATATCGCCTCGACCCTTCCGCGTATCTGACGCATTTACATCCAAGAGTCGATGGTATCGCTTGTGTGTCCAACGCGGTGGAAAAAGATTTAAAAACCAGGGTGTGGCGTATCAAAGATAAAGTTACCACTGTCTATAAAGGGCATGATATTGCTTGGTACCAAACGAAGCCTGCCTGTCGTGAACGTTTACATATTCCCGAAGATGCTTTTTGCGTCATCTGCATCGCGAATGCTAGGCCTAGTAAAGGGGTCGCTTACCTACTCGAAAGTGCCAAGCAACTCAGAGGGCTAAACCGTCTTCATCTCTTACTGGTTGGTCGCAATATGGATACCGAGGCACATAAGCAATTAGCCAATGACAGTGGCATGGTAGAGCGGATTCATTTTCTTGGCTATCGTGATGATGTGCCTGCACTCATCGCGGCCAGCAATGTACAGGTTCAACCTTCTATTTCTGGAGAAGGGCTACCAAAAACTTTTGTAGAAGCCATGGCAATGGCTATTCCATCCATTGTTACCACCACCGGTGGCGCGAAGGAGTTTATTGATGAGGCTCAGAGCGGCTTTGTGGTGCCGACTCGAGATTCCTATGCCATCAGTGAAAAAATTAAGTTTCTCTACAAACGTCCAGAACAATGCCAAACCATGGGTAACCTAGCACAAGCTAAAATGATTAAGGACTTATCTTCTCAGAAAAGTGCGTCTGACCTACTCTCATTTTTCCAATATCTTATGCAGGCTAGCTCATGAAGGCGATTGATTATATTCTATCTTTACCCAAGAGTTTGATTTTTAATTTATCCTACTTTGGTATTAAAGGATTAAAGCTACCCGTAATTATATCGCATCGCACCTACTTAAAAAAAATGTCCGGCACGGTTATCATCAGCAATACAATAAAAACGGGTGGCATACGTATTGGGTTTGGTGATGTACCTGCTTTTGATAAAAAGAGAAGTAGAAGTATCTTTTTTAATGAGGGAACGATCGTTTTTTCTGGACGCGCGAAAGTGGGTCACGGCGGAAAGTTAGTCGTATGCAAAGAGGGAAGGTTAAATTTAGGAAACAGGTTCAATCTGTCGGCGGAAAGTTTAATATACTGTACTAAATCAATAACTTTCGGCGATTACAACTTAATATCTTGGGGAGTGCAAGTTATAGATAGTGATCTTCACGACATCTATTCAAAAGGTAATATTGGCTTACCAATAAACCCACCAAAAGCAATTAAAACTGAAAATTCCGTGTGGTTATGTGCTCGAAGTAACATTTTAAAAGGCAGCTATATCCCAAGCCACTCTATTATCGCATCTAATGCTAATGTATGTGGTGTACTAGATTCCACTCATAGTATATATGGTGGAAATCCTGCGAAGTTAATTAAGCAAGGGATAACATGGGATAGCGCGGCGCGGGATTATAAGTATGACAGCTAAATTTCCGGACCTAATAAAAAGGGAGACAGCTTTGACACAAAAACAACATACCCGCGTGATTTACCCGGGCACATTTGATCCGATCACCAACGGTCACTTGGATCTGATTGAGCGCGCGGCACGAATGTTTGACGATGTGATTGTGGGCATTGCCGCCAGTCCAAGCAAACAACCGCTTTTTGATCTGAATGAACGCGTCGCCCTGACGCAAACGGTCACCGCGCACTTATCCAATGTCTCCGTGGTTGGGTTCTCAGGATTACTGGTCAACTTTGCCAAACAGTACCAAGCCAACATTTTGGTCCGTGGTTTGCGTGCCGTATCAGACTTTGAGTATGAGTTTCAGTTGGCCAACATGAACCGGCGTTTAATGCCCGAACTAGAGAGTGTCTTTTTAACCCCGTCGGAGGAACACTCTTTTATCTCTTCCACACTCGTCAAAGAAGTGGCTTTGCACGGGGGAGACACGCGAGAATTTGTGCACCACGAGGTACTCAACGCTCTGAAAGACAAGCTGCAGGCAACGCCTTCATCCTAAAGGCTGGCATTGCGGGCAAAATACCGTTGCCCGCTGTCCAATGACGATACGCTCAAGCACAACGTCACAAGCCGGACAAGGCTGACCGGATTTACCATAAACACGCAACGCTTGGGCGAAATAACCAGCTTTACCATCCACTTGCGTAAAATCTTTAAGCGTGGTTCCTCCTTGAGTGATGGCGGCTGCGAGAACGGTTTTAATTTCGTTCACCAAGCACGCCGCCTCAGTCGCCGTGAGACTGCCCGCGGGTCGCTTAGGATGAATCCCCGCACAAAATAACGATTCGTTGGCGTAAATATTCCCCACCCCAACCACTACCGCGTTATCCATAATAAAGCTCTTCATCGCCATTTTTTTCCCTGTTGCTTTGGCTAACAGGTAGTCAGGGTCGAAGGCATCGGTTAATGGCTCGGGGCCCAATTTACCCAAAACGGTATGGGGCGTCTCACCGTCTTGCCACAGCCAGGCGCCAAAGCGGCGTGGATCATGATAACGCAGTAAGCGCCCATTACTGAGTGTCACATCGACATGATCGTGCTTCTCGGGCGCCAGTGACGTCGGTAGCACCCGCAAACTGCCTGACATCCCCAAATGGATAATCGCCGCCCCGACATCGGTTTCTAACAACAGATACTTGGCCCGACGGGTAACCCGGCGGATCACCTGCCCTTTAAGTTGTTGTAGCGCATCGGGAATCGGCCAACGTAACTTTGGCTGACGAATGGTAATATCGGTCACCGTTTGCCCTTCGACATTCGGTATGATGCCTAAACGGCTCACTTCTACTTCCGGTAATTCTGGCATAGAGATGGCTCTGGATTATCACGATTTAGTTAGCGGGAAAAGATACCGACGATCAACAGACACCGCCAGCCATTGCCCCTGCTCATTTTGCATCAACCAAAATTGGGGCTGCTGATAATAAGTAATACGGATCGGCTCTTTGTCTGGACTCCGGGTCAACTCGAGCGTACGGGGAGCGGTACGTTGTGGGCGCAGTGACTGTAAGGTTGCTTCATCAACTTGGGTGCCTGCCAACCCTAGCCACCGCTGAGCCAGCTCGGTTGGGCTGATCACTAACGGCTTATCCGTTTGCCAGCCATCCAAGGTACGGGTGAGCGTTAAATGCGCAAAGCGCAGTGATAACACCTCACTGCGTGAGTCCACCAGCGCAATGACGCCTTCAGGCATGGCATTTGATTGACGCTGATGACGTAAATAATCGGGCAATAGCATTAAGCCAAAAAAAATCACGACTGAAAAAATCAGGATGTTGTTCCACGTCTGCCGTTTTAGCTTCATGTTTTCTCACCCAAGGCCGCTGTACGTATTTATCGCAGTATATACCCAAACACTGACGGATTTTAGTTATAAAAAAACCCAGCCGAAGCTGGGTCTTTTATCAAAGCATCGATCAAATTACTTGATTTTGGCTTCTTTATACATAACGTGCTTGCGAACTACAGGATCAAATTTCTTGATCTCGAATTTGCTAGGCATGTTACGTTTGTTCTTGTCTGTGGTGTAGAAGTGACCAGTACCCGCTGAGGATACTAGACGAATCTTCTCACGAACGCCGCTTTTAGCCATTCTCTAATTCCTCTTATACTTTCTCACCGCGGGCACGCATATCTGTCAATACAGACTCGATGCCTTTTTTGTCGATGATGCGCATACCTTTAGTGGATAGGCGCAGTTTAACGAAGCGTTTTTCGCCTTCTACCCAGAAACGATGAGTTTGCAGGTTCGGCAGAAAACGACGCTTGGTGGCGTTCTTAGCGTGAGAGCGGTTGTTACCAACTACAGGACGCTTGCCAGTTACTTGGCATACTCGTGACATGAAAGTCTCTCCAAAATCGTTTCGGCTCGATATCAACCTTGTCCGCCAGTCCTGCAACGTTAAGGTCAGGTCGAAGGTCAAGGCTATCAAAGGTGGCGCATTATACTAACTGAATTCACATTGCTCAAGTCCCGAGCAGATCCTTTTATGCGCTTTTTGATCGTTTTTTTCGCCAAAGGCGATCCTTAGGAGGATAACAACCAACCTCGTTCAGCGAACGATACCACATCTCCGTCCCCGACCACCAGATGATCTAACACGCGTACATCCACTAATGACAAGGCATTGGCGATTTTATCGGTGATATGTCGGTCCGCTTGGCTCGGTTCAGCGACCCCAGAAGGATGATTATGTGCCAAAATTAACGCAGCGGCATGAAGCTCTAATGCACGGCGAACAATTTCTCGCGGATAAACACTGGCGGCATTGTGGGTCCCTTCAAATAATTGCTCATCGGCAATCACTCGGTGTTGGTTATCGAGAAATAACACATAGAAGGCTTCACGTGGCCGATCGCGCAGTAACGTCGAGAGGTAACGCCGAGTATGATCGGGGCTGGTCAGGGCATCCGTTTTACTTAACGTCTCTTTTAAATAACGACGGCTGAGCTCCAGTACCGCTTGCAGTTGCGCGTATTTCGCACTGCCTAACCCCTTACGCTGACAAAACGCCGTTTGATCGGCTCCCATCAGCGCACGCAACGAACCAAAGTCCGTTAATAGATGATCAGCCAGCGCAACCGCACTCATCCCTGTGACACCGGTGCGTAAAAATATCGCCAGTAACTCAGCATCCGATAAACTGTCCGCCCCACGTGCTAATAGACGCTCCCTTGGACGACAATCCAAGGGCAAAGTTTTTAAGCTCATTATTATCCCTCTTTGATTTTGTCGCCAGTTAAGACACGCGAGGGATCTCGCACAATCCTTTTCGAGCGGAACTGCGGCTCGCTCGCGATTTTCCCTTGATAAGCACTCAAGGGTTTCAACCGCTCAGTGCTTAGATCGCATTCTACTTGGCTCACATCCCACGCGCTTTCCTTTGCGCTAACACACTTTTTGCACGGCGGATTATGGTATGGTTTCGCCATTCAAGCACAAACACACAGAGCATTATGGCCAATTCTTCAACACAGCCAGCCCAAACGCTGGCAGGTAAACGTATTCTGCTTGGCATGGGCGGTGGAATTGCCGCCTATAAGTGTGCCGATTTGACCCGTCGCCTGATCGAGCGAGGTGCCACTGTCAAAGTGGTAATGACACGCGCCGCTAAAGAATTTATCACACCGTTAACCCTGCAAGCGGTCTCAGGCCATCCGGTATCTGATAGCTTGCTCGATCCAGCTGCTGAGGCCTCAATGGGGCATATCGAGTTAGCGAAATGGGCTGATTTAGTATTGATTGCCCCCGCTACCGCCGATTTAATTGCCCGTATTCACGCTGGGATGGGGAATGATTTGCTCACCACGGTGTGCTTGGCCACCGATGCACCGATTGCGATTGCCCCGGCGATGAACCAGCAAATGTATCGCGCTCACGCTACCCAAGCGAATATACAGGCCCTACGCACGCGCGGTTGCCTTATTTGGGGGCCGGACAGCGGTGCCCAAGCCTGTGGCGATGTGGGGCCAGGCCGTATGCTTGAGCCACTGGCCTTAGTGGCAGAGTGTGAACACTGGGCCGGCCCAAAACCGCTCACCAATAAACGGGTAATGATTACCGCCGGGCCAACCCGAGAAGCCCTGGATCCGGTTCGCTATTTGTCGAATCACAGCTCTGGAAAAATGGGCTATGCCTTGGCCGAGGCCGCCGCCAGTTTAGGAGCCGAGGTAACCTTGATTTCCGGTCCGGTTGCATTAAGCACGCCCGCCGGTGTCACGCGCGTGGATGTCACCACAGCCCAACAAATGCATGATGCTGTGCATGCCTCTATCACCGAGCACGATGTCTTTATCGGCTGTGCCGCGGTCGCTGACTACCGTCCACAAACGATGGCCGAGCAGAAGATGAAAAAGCAGGCAGATAAAGACACGATGACCGTTACCATGGTGAAAAACCCCGATATTATTGCCTCGGTCGCCAACTTAACCCAGCACCGTCCATTTACGGTCGGTTTTGCCGCCGAAACCCAGGATGTTGCAGCCTACGCACGTGATAAACTCACCCGCAAAAAGCTCGATATGATTTGCGCAAATGATGTGTCTCACGCCGATCAAGGCTTTAACAGTGATCATAATGCCCTGCACCTATTCTGGTCTGACGGTGACAAAGCGCTCCCCCTTGCGGATAAACCGACGTTAGCGCGTAGCGTAATAGCACACATTCACACGCGCTATTTGCAACGATCGATAAAAGAATAAGGGAGAAGCCCAGCACACCGGAGCCCTTAGCTCCGGGTGAAAAACAAGTTCAAAAGCGTGCGCCATGGCCACGCTTTTTGCTTTTAATACAGAGACCTCGTCGCTAAGATAAGAGGAAAGCGTCACACTCGGCGGCACCTCTCCATGATGCCTCCTTTAAACGTCGCCAGTGTGATAGATAAAAAGACAAAGGAATCGCATCCATGGCAGCCCCAAAAAAAAGTAATCGCCGCGAAGAGATCCTCCAAGCGCTCGCGCAGATGCTGGAGTCAACCCAAGGCAGCCAGCGCATCACCACCGCCAAGCTCGCCGAGCAAGTCGGGGTGTCAGAGGCCGCGCTTTATCGTCATTTTCCCAGTAAAGCACGTATGTTTGAGGGCTTGATTGAATTTATCGAAGACTCGCTCTTATCCCGCATCAACCTCATTATTGAAGAAGAAAAGGACACCTTGGTTCGTCTCAAGTTGATTCTGCAATTATTGCTGGTGTTTGGTGAACGTAACCCAGGGCTGACACGCATCATGACAGGCCATGCGCTGATGTTTGAGCAAGACAGGCTACAAGCGCGCATCAACCAGCTTTTTGAGCGCGTTGAAGCACAGCTCAAGCAAGTATTACGTGAGCGTCGCTTGCGCGAAGGAAAGGGCTTTCCTTTAGATGAAGCCGTGCTTGCCAGTCAGCTTATTAGCCAAGTGGAAGGCGGCTTTTGTCGTTACGTACGCTCATCGTTTAAGCAGCTGCCAACCGCGAATTTTGAACAATACTGGCAACTGCTGACCAATCAATTGCAATGAGCGGTGTTGGCTGCAACGCAAATGGGCGCAATGCAATTGGCGCAATGCAATTGGCGCAATGCAATCGGCGTCGTTCAACGAGCGCAATGCAACTGGCTACATCTATAACGCTAGCCAGCTGCATGCACGTTGCTTAAATGCCGTAGTTCGCTTGGTACCCTTTCACCGCGGCTAACTGCGCCGGATCCGCTTGGCTTTGTTCTAAGTAAGCGACTAAATCAGACAAACTAATGATAGAGACGACTTGGCAACCAAAGTCACGCTCCACTTCTTGGATCGCCGATAACTCACCTTGGCCGCGCTCTTGGCGATCAATTGCCACCAAGACACCCGCCAGTTGTGCGCCTTGCGCCTGAATCAGTGTCATGGACTCGCGAATCGCGGTGCCGGCGGTAATCACATCGTCCACTAACATTACTCGACCTGCGAGTGCACTGCCTACCAAGTTGCCACCTTCGCCGTGGTCTTTAGCCTCTTTGCGGTTAAAACAATACGGCGTATCCACATCATGATGCGCCGCGAGCGCCACCGCTGTGGTGGTCGCAATGGGGATCCCTTTATACGCCGGGCCAAACAGCACATCATAATCTATGCCTGCATCCATCAACGCCGCGGCATAAAATTCACCCAGTTTTGCCAAATCGCGCCCGGTATTAAACAACCCCGCATTAAAAAAGTACGGGCTCTTACGCCCCGACTTCAGGGTAAATTCGCCAAACTTCAAAACCTGCCGCTCAAGGGCAAACTCAATAAACTGGCGCTGATAGACTTTCATGCAGTCCTCTCTTGCTGTCTGTGATTATTATCGGGCGTTCGCGACGCGCGCCCATCTCAGGTTAATAGATAAAAAAATAGCCCCCAAGATGGGAGCCATTGCAATAGGATTATTCGGCCAGGGCCGATTTTTGCGCGACGACAATGTCATCAATGCCCTTACTGGCCAGTGCCAACATGGCATTGAGCTCATCGGGAGTAAACGGCTCAGCTTCTGCCGTGCCTTGCACCTCAATCATGCGGCCATCTTCGAGCATCACCACATTCATGTCGGTATCTGCCGCTGAGTCTTCCACATACTCGAGATCGCAAATCGGCGTTTGTTGATAAATGCCCACCGACACCGCGGCCACGTGGCCACGCATTGGATTCGCAGCAAGCTTGCCGTTACGTACTAACGCATTAAGCGCGTCCGCCAGTGCCACACTCGCCCCCGAAATGGACGCCGTGCGTGTGCCGCCGTCGGCTTGAATTACATCACAGTCAACCGTAATGGTGCGCTCACCCAGTGCTTTTAAATCGACCGCGGCGCGCAAACTGCGGCCGATCAAACGTTGGATTTCTACCGTGCGGCCGCCCTGCTTACCGTTTGACGCTTCACGGCGATTACGGGTGTGGGTCGCACGTGGCAACATGCCATACTCGGCGGTCACCCAACCTTGGCCCTTGCCTTTCAAAAAGCGTGGCACGCCCTCTTCGATCGTGGCATTACAAATCACCTTGGTATCACCAAAGCATACCAACACAGAGCCTTCTGCGTGGGCCGTAAAACCGCGGGTAAAGCTAACGGGACGAATTTGGTCGAGTGCTCTTCCACTTGGGCGCATGCAAGTTACCTTCATTGACTGAAAAATGTGATGGCGATTATACGTGTTTATCTGCTCGCTTGCGATCCCTGTCCGCCTTGCCGTTCAAGACAGCTGACGCAAGAAGAGCAGATGCGTATACTCTTCATTATTCACTCTTAGCACACAAAAGCAGGTACACATGATCCACAGTATGACCGCCTACGCGCGACAAGAACTCAAGGGCGATTGGGGCAACGCGGTTTGGGAAATCCGCTCCGTCAACCAGCGCTACCTTGAAACCTATATCCGCATGCCTGAGCAGTTACGTAGCCTCGAGCCTGTGGTGCGCGAGCGTTTCCGTAAGCGCCTCGCCCGCGGCAAAGTGGAATGTAACCTGCGTTTTGACACCTCCCAGGCAAGCCAAGACAAACTCACCATCAACGAAGGCTTGGCCAAACAAGTCATTGACGCCGCACAGTGGGTCAAGGATACCGCGGGCGAAGGCAACATTAACCCGTTTCAGGTATTAAACTGGCCGGGCGTGATGGAAGCGCCGGAGCAAGATACCGATGAGTTGCACCGTGTATTACTCGCCGGTTTAGATGAAGGGCTAGAGGCTTTTGTGGCGGCTCGGGCCAGCGAAGGCGACAACATGAAAGTGCTGATTGAGCAGCGATTGGATGCGATTAGCGCTGAAGTGATCAAAGTGCGCGAAAAAATGCCCACCGTGATTGAGTGGCAGCGTGAACGTTTGACCACGCGTTTGGAAGAAGCCAAAGTGGAGCTCGACCCGGCCCGCGTTGAGCAAGAAATGGTGATGCTGGCACAAAAAGTCGATGTGGCCGAAGAGTTAGACCGCCTCGACTCACACGTTTCAGAAGCGCGCAAAATCCTCAAAAAAGGCGGCGCCTGCGGCCGACGCTTGGACTTTATGATGCAAGAGTTCAACCGCGAAGCCAACACCCTGGCCTCCAAATCAATCAGCACCGAAATCACCGCCTCCGGCGTCGAGCTCAAAGTGCTCATCGAGCAAATGCGCGAGCAGATCCAGAATATTGAGTGATGTTCATGAGTGTTCGCCGATGCCATTAATAACAATATAATCAGATGTTTATTTGTTTTTGACGGTCATGGCGTTCGTGCAAGCCCTGCCAAGTTTGGGTAGTAGATTGGGGAGTGCTTTCTCGCTATGTTATGTCGACGAGATTGTACCCCCCAATTTTTTAAGGCAGAGAAATAGGCATGAGCTTAACTGAAGTGGCTGAGGCGACCGGCTACAGCCGTGCCCAGGTATGTCGGATTTTGGCGAAAAAATAGGGCGCCTTAGCGCCCTTAGTATTTATCAGTTGGGTAGGGAACGGTAGTGGGAAACTACGTGCTCCCAGCGACCGAAACGAAAGCGTGGATAAGCCATTACAGGCACCACTTTTTGCTTTCTTGCTTTCGGAAAGCGAACGCCGTTTTTCATGAGATACTCCTCATTTTAATGAGAGAGGGATCCCCATGAGTTGAGATAGGCCGAGTTTGTGCGTATTATTGAATCGTATTGAAATAGTACACACCTCGGAGCGTGGGACCTCTCAGTAGTAGAGCTATTTTGCTTGTTGGCGCAAGCAAAACCCCATCTCAACGGTAAATAGGCATATCTATTGGCGTAGATATGCCTTTTTATTTCTCTTTTCTTACCCCCTTAAACGGGCTTCCGTCCTGCTTTACGTTCATAAAGCGACCAGTGTGCGCATCTCGCTTCACCCAATGCCCTGAAGCCGTTTGAGTTTGAGAGCGCTCTCTTACTGCACCGTGTCGGCGGTTATCGCCAGATACACCATTTTTAGCCATATTTTCCTCCTTTTTCGTCTTTAGCATAGATTGATCATACATTAACCAATTCTCTTTTTGGATTCAATGCATAGATCTAATTTTTAGTTAAAAATGATCTTGCCACCTACAATTTGAATACGTGCATTAAGTTTTATGTTACAATGTAGGAAAGAAAGAGGGCTATATCATGACCACGTATCGAGACTTAAAAGCAGAGGACGTCTCCCTGGCTGAGCGCATGGCTTATATCGATTTTAAGCTGCAGTTCACGGGGATGATTAACCGCTCTGACTTAAAAAATATGTTTGGCTTAGCAGAAGCAGCATCATCCAAAATGATGAAAATGTATACCGATCGCTTCCCTGGCAACATGGGCTACAACAGGAAAAAACGTGCCAATACAATAAAATCGGATACTTTTAAACCTTTTCTGGATCTCTCTGCGGATACAGCATTAGGCATGCTAGCCAATGGGTTCAATAAAAACAAAATACTCACTGAGCCTATGCTTCCCTATGCACGAATAGGTATCCCTAACAGCCACCTTGATGTAAACAACGTTGCTTGCATTACTCGAGCTATCGCCGGTGGCTACTCGGTTACCGCAAACTACTTCTCCGCAAACAGCAAAGGCGAATCTTGGCGTGAAATCTTCCCATTAGCCATTTTCTTTAACGGTAAAACGTGGAGCTTTCGAGGATGTTGTAAAAAAGACAGCCCTGAAGGCGTGTTTAAAAACTTCGACTTTGCGAGGGTTAAAGAAGTAAAAGCTAATGAAGACAACAGGATATCGAATGAAGAAAGCTTAAGTAACGATAGGATGTGGAGCACTCAAGTTCCGCTACTACTCATCCCACACCCGAGCTTGCCAGAAGATGATCAAAATATCATTAAGATGGATTTTGGCTTTATGCACGATACGAAACTGATCGTGTATGAGCGAGCAGCACTGGTCTATGTGATGACGAAACTATGGCAAATTGATGCTCGAACCGACGACGAAGTCGATAAAGGGCCTCCGAGTGATCCGTTGCAATACCAGTTTAAACTTACCAACCAAGATATGGTTGATGTCGTCATTAAAGACTTAGAATCTCGCTCACAGGACTAGTTAAAAACAACGGAACCGCTGCGGGATTGAACGCGACCGATAGCCAAAACTAAAAAAGCCCGCAGAAACGGGCTTTATCCTCAAGCGACCACTAAATGCGTGGATCATTATTCGCCATTTGTACGGGTAACGTCTGTATGGGCGCTTCACACAGGTACCAATAATGAAAGTCACCATTTGGCGGAACACCAATTGGCTCTTCGCGCATAATCATAAGACCATGATTCATCAACTTTTTGTTGATAGCATGTATCGCATTAGAAGGGTTTGAAATATCAGTCACCATCCTGATTTGATGGGTATTGATAAGAGGGGTGTCAACGACGGCTACGAAGACCTTAGCCATTTTGGTTTCTCTGGAGCCTTGATAGAAGAGCCAAGAAAGGTGGTCAGTTTCACGATCTGAAAGAGTGATTGGCTCAAAAGCCAGGGCCTCAATTCGAGGCTTTGTTGCATGATCTTGCATAATAATAACCTTAAAAATTTAATAAGAGATGTGCACAAAACCCTCACTTAATTTGCACGAAAGCAAGAGCAATGGCATTAGCAGTCATTTTTCACAACCGCTTACTTTTAATATAACATTTTTTACAACAAAAACAAAATGCCCACTCGGAATACCGAGTAGGCTTAAATTTTCGCAATATCTAGGTCGTGCATCCTAGCTATCACTTTATCTCTTATTAAATCTGTAAAGTAACTTTACAAGGTCGAATGTAAGACCTGTCGACAGGGGTGTCAAACTGTCACCTCCCTGTTCTTTTATTGACCACCTCTCGCAGTAAAACCATTGGTTTTTTACCACAGAAAGCACCCTAAAAGACGCTCTGAGACGATTTCTACCTTCTGAGCAGGAACATCCCCGCCATAATGTCCGATGGGCGCTGTGTCCCGATATGGGGCAATAAAACATTTATCTTATAAATGATTTTTTTGTGATTTACCGCACAGGATACTTATATCCGATTCGAAAACCGACCATACACTATATCTTTTGCCCTTTGAAAAACCTCTCAACCTACCAGCACAGAAAAACCAATACCGCAAAGGAAAGTAGAGGTATACGGCCAATTCACCCGCCGCGCCCGACAGCAACAAGGCATTGCCGCCGCCAAACAAGCCGGCAAATATAAAGGGCGCCAACCCGATAGCGAACGTCACCAAAAAGTGTACCGCTACCGAGAGATGGGGATGAGCTTAACTGAAGTGTCCGACGCGACCGGCTACAGCCGTGCCCAGGTATGTCGGATTTTGGCGAAGGACTCGAGCAAAATTACCTGAAAAACAATGGCTCATTTTCCCAGTCGGCAGGGAAGCCCATCGACGGCATAAAGCGCTTAGCCACCGGATAACGTTCAAACAGCTCAACCAGAGAAGGACCCAATGGCGCGTCATAGCCCAAGCCGTTATAAAGCTGTTGGACGGCAGCCAGCACAGTATAAAGACGGTTCAGTTGGTCTTCTTCGCGTTTGGTAGGATCCGGTCGGGTACGTACTAACGCCACATCGGGAGACAAAATACGCTTAATCCCTGTAGGTGCCGGCAAGTTGCGGTTAAACAGGCGCGAGTGATGCGCGCAGTGATTACGTACCTGGTGAATGGCATCCACCCAAGCGCATAAGGTTTGGTACTTTTCGACGTTCAAGGTTTTCGCAAAGCGGTTCATCTTCAGAGCATTCACCTGATCGCTTTGCAAGCTTCGCATCAACTTAGAGACATTACCGAATGTCATCAGCTCAATGGCGACCCAGCCCGGCGGCAGATCGCGGAAAAACGGGCAGTAATTGTTGTAATACTTGCTGCGATAATGCTCGGCAAACTGCTCTTTGGAGTCTTTGAACATATCCCGCACACGACTGACGGTTTTAACCTGCTCGCCGTTTTCCTTAAATAAAGCCGAATCCAGATACCAAAACCGATTGTCGGTTTGCTTGGTCATCCACTCCTCAAAGCCAGAGCGGATCCCCACTTCTACCTTACCCACCACATCAAACACCAAATTACGTAGCGCTTCATCAAACTGATAAAGGGCATAGCATTGCTCGAACGAGGTACCGGCTTGATAACGACGAGGGTGAGAGGACGACTCAGAGAACGGCAGCAAGTACGCTTTAAATCGGTAGTAACTGCACCGTTTAAGTACCCGAGAGGCAAAATCACGATCAGCAACGGTGATCCCTTGGCCAGCCAGCTTATCGCACAGCTCAGAAGCACTCATATAAGGCTTGTTATAAGGCACGCGCGCAGACAAAACGGACATCCTTGAGGCAAAAAAAAGCTTCCACTCTTACGGGCGGCGTGCGCACCTGGAGGAAGCCATTGATAGATTAATTATGTGGGCGACGCAGGGCGTTGTCAACAGATACCAGCCACTACGACGAATCAAAGCGCTAAAGCTGTCATCAATGTGCATATATTGCTGCATAGTGAGACCTGAATTCAGAATTTTTTCGGGGTGTTTTTATTATTCTCTTTGATGAGATCCAGAATATTGGGTGATTACTGCCTAGCCGTTTAAGTGTAATACACCCAAAGACCGTTTAACGAACTACCATTTAGATTAGGGAACGACCTCACGCGAGACATAACGTGTTCCCTCCCATCGAACTATTCGGAATTTCCGGATGGTTGCACTTTGAACAAGCTCGCCTTCCTTGTAAATATTGACCAAGTGTTCATTAATCGTACGAATGTCTTTATCGTACAGCTCCGCCATTACAGCCTGAGAAAGCCACAATGTATCGGATTCAAAACGGCACTCAACACGAGTTTGACCGTCTGCACTAGTGAAGAAAACAAACTCTCCTTGTGGAGCTTGAGGGATATGCTCTGTCATTCATTTCACCTTCTGCATCATTGATAAAACTCCCTTACTCACACCACTGCCCCTTTGTAGACTTCATCGACCTCAGCAAACGTAGTCACACTCTCTAGACGAGTTAGGGTTGTAAGTTTCATCGAATTTTTCATTGGGCGATGTGGCACGTTGGTCACCCAATGCCACTGCCATCTCGACTAGCCTACTGCCAACTTCGCCGCTTGCTGCCACATAAAGTTTGGCATCGGAGTGGCTAGCTCCCACGTAATATCCATCGGCTGAGATCCGGTGTGCGAGATATAATTCACTTCGCCAAAATTCACAAACCCCATGGTACGCCCGAATTCATCTTTAGTTTGCTCACGTACAAACAAAAACAGGCGCTTCCCTATCTTTTGATGTTGAATGTAATCTTTGCCGCGGCCTTTATCAGGGCGCGAGCTGTTTTGCGACTGCCAGTGAAAGCGTGACGCGTTAATCGCATAATCGTGATACATGGTCGTCGGGGAAAATTGCTTTTCATTTTTATCCAAGGTGACAAATAATAGTTCGATGTTTTGATCTTTAAGCGCATAGAGCCCCTCTCGTGCAGGCGGCTGCCGCTCCAACGTGGTAGCGCCAAATCCAACTAGAATTTGCTCACGCGCATATCGAGCATGAAGTCGCAATGGCACATCAGGCAAATCGTCCATCCTTAACTGCTCGTGCTTGGTTTGTGACAGTTTCCAGTCCAACACATCCATTAATTCTGTTTTGATGCCCAGCCGCCTTAACGCGGCAAAGCTTTGCGCAATGGATGAAAAGCCAAGAGCTGGCCCGGTTTGTTGCCAAACATCATAATGACACATGAGTCGATGCCGTTCGCTACCCGTATCAGGCGCAAAGTCTGTTTGGCAAAGCTGCTTTAAAAACTGTAGATACGCATGATCATCAGTGGTTAAAATCCGCTGAAAAATCGCTTTATTGATTGTTTTAATTGCACTTTCATCAACAGGGTAACCATTAGCCTTTAGCTCTGCTTTGAACACCAGTTCTGACCAACAGCCTCGCTTGTATAGTTCGTTCAAATCAATATGCGGATACAAGTTTAGGAAGTTCGCTAGCGTCAGCGGCAGATGGGTGTGCTGAGGATATTGACGAACCATTGCCACTAAGCGTCTTAGCGTTAGCGACGCTTTGCGAATGTTATCCAAGACCATTTCTAGCGTGCGCTTAGTAAGCTCAATACGACAGCCCAAAGGCGCATGGGGGAAGCCTTGTTCAATCTCATGGTTAATCGCTCGAGCGCTCTTGCCCACCAGCGCCCGAAACTTATTTGCAAAGTCATACTCGGGACGCGAATGACCGACAAAGTCGAGGACGGTGCAGCACTCTTTGCCCTCGGCTAACCGTAAACCGCGGCCTAGCTGCTGAAGGAAAATGGTTAAACTCTCGGTGGGACGCAGAAACAATAAGGTATCTACTTCAGGGATATCGATCCCCTCGTTGAAAATATCAACCACACAAAGCACATTGACCTCACCGGCGCGCAGCGATTGCTGCTTTCGCTGGCGCTCATGCCGATTGTCGCTGGTTAACACATCCGCCTTAAGCCCTTGCAGTGAAAACTGTTGAGCCATGTATTGAGCGTGTTCTTTACTCACACAAAAAGCGAGTGCTTTCATACGGCTAAGATCCGTGATGATCTCGTTCATGCTGAGTAATATCTTATCCACCCGGGCTTGGTTGGAGGTATAGAGGTTAGTCAGCTGTGCAATATCATAGCGGCCACGCTGCCAAGGAATGGTCCTCAGATCGGTATCATCATCAATACCAAAATATTGGAATGGGCAAAGATGACGACGATTAATCGCCTCTGGTAACCGAATCTCAGCCGCAATAACGCCACCAAAATCCGCGAGAATATCGCCGCCATCGTGACGCTCAGGTGTCGCCGTCAGGCCCAGTAGTATTGACGGTGAAAAGTGGTGCAAAACCGCTCGATAACTGCTCGCGGCAATATGATGCACTTCATCAATCACAATGTAGTCATAGTAATCGGCCGTCAAGTTGAGCGTATCGAGCTGGTTGTTCAATGTTTGAATCGAGACAAACAACTGGCGGTAATGATCTGGCGTGTGACCACCGACCCACAGCTCACCAAAGGAGCTGTTGCGTAATACTCCCCGATAAGCCGCGCGCGCCTGCTTAAGGATTTCTTCACGATGAGCCACAAATAAAAAGTTGGCATCAGGATGGATTTTCAAAAAACGGGCGAAATCAAACGCAGAAATCAGTGTCTTACCTGTCCCTGTTGCCGCCACCACTAAATTACGAAAGCGCTGATGCGTATGACGCTCAACCGTCAGCTGCTCCAGAATTTCATGTTGGTGTGGGAAAGGAGAGAGATCGAAGAAAAACGTAGTACCATCTTCTTCGCCACCACGCTGCTGCCGGAGGGCTTGATTCAGTTTTTCGGTACTTTTTACATCTCCGTCAAACCGCTCAAATTCATTCGACGCCCAATACGTTTCAAAAGTGCTGAGTGATTTATTGATAATATGGGGGATTTCTTGCGAGGTGATTTTAAGGTTCCACTCCAAGCCATTCGTCAGTGCAGAATGTGAAAGGTTTGACGATCCGATATAACCGGTGTGATAGCCGGTCTCGCGTAAAAACAAATAGCTTTTTGCATGCAGACGTTCACGCTCGGTATTGTAGCTTAACTTCACCTCGGTATTGGGTAGACTGGCTAAATACTCCACCGCTTTCGCGTCTGTCGCGCCCATGTATGACGTAGTGATGACCTTTAACTCGCGACCACTGCGGGTAAATTCTTCCAGCTCTTTACGAAAAATCCTTATCCCCGCCCACTTGATGAATGATACCAACCAATAAATTCGGTCTGCGGATAAAATCTCTCTTTTCAGCTCTGACTCCAATGAAAGACCCGCATTACTGCCACAAAAAAGCTCACTTTGCGTTAAGCCGGTGAGTGGGAAAATATCTTGCACATAGCGCGCTAAATCAGATGCTATCGGGTTTTCAAACTCATAAAGGGCCGTCAGGATTTTACCCTGACTCGCGAGCAAATTATCGTCGATAATGTCTTTATCGTGGATCTGGGTTTTCAGCCACAGCAAGAATTGGTTGGATAGTGTGATTTGCTGCGCTAGGCGATCGTCACTGGCAGGCACGGCGTCGAGCACATGGTGCAAAACATGCGATAAAAAGCGAGACAACCAAACTGACGCCTCGTTGCTGGTAAGCGTCCGCTCGCCAACATAGAATCGCTCTCGATCAATACGGCTCTCAATAAGCTGCGTTACCAGCTGCTCGTAAATTCCGATCTGCTGCATTTTTTCCTTCCACGCTATAAGCCTGCATCACCTTACAAACCACGGATTGTAGGCGTTATGAAAGGATCACTTTTCTATACTTTTCAAACAATAGCAACAAAGAGTTAAGTCACACTCTCGTCTGAGGTCTACACAAAGTGACTTCACAGGTAACAATGTGTAGACCTAAGGCGGGCATAAAGACTTTCAGCCAACCAAAACTTAACGATATTTTTTGCTAACAACACTGGGTCTGCCTGAGGTGAACCCAATCATTTAAGCAAATCACTCAAGCGATTTAATAATGCTTTACGACGGCTATTAGCTGCCACAAACCGCTTAAACCGCTGTTCAAAGGACGCAGAATTATCGTGAAGCTGATAGGCCTCAAAGAGCTGATGCAAATAGCGTGATGCCGCATCATAGCCAGTGGGGCAAGTGCGATCCGCTTGCTCGTGCGCTTGCTGCCAGTAGTGGTCACGCTGGTTGTAGAGATCTATTAAGGCTTGTTCTTTTTCTGCTTTTTCAATGGCTAGTTTTTTTGCAAGTGCCTCGGCTTGTTGTTGCTCAAACTGTCGTTGTGCGGTTGCAATATAGGGAGCCACGAGGTCGGGGGTTAACCAATACTGATAGGTTTCGTCTTTGTTGGCTGGTTCTTTTCGCGTCAGCGCTACGGCTTGGTGGCGAGTTAATTGGCCTTGCTCAAACAACGTGCGTAATAGTGTGTTTTTCTCCGCTTCCGTGAGCGTTTTGAGCCAATCTTCAAACTGCAACTGGGTGTGTTCGGCTAGGTGACTGGGTAGTTCATTCAGCACCATCGTAAGCGCTTTAACCCAAGGTAAGGGAATCGCATACAGCGCAGCAAAAGCCTGTAACCCTTCGCTGAGGCGCTCAAAATCGAATTGGATTAACGGTATCGCGTCAAGCTCATCATCGTCATTTACCGCTTTGAGCCACGCCAAGTACATAAGCCGCCAGTCACCTTGGATTAACTGATTGCGTAAACCGGGTAAATGCTGGAAAAAATCGTCCGCATCTTCATCATCAAAATACACACCATACTCTTCGATAGAGAAAGTGAGCAATTGCCACTCATCGGTTTGACGAACCTTAAAACCATCGTTCGATAACCCAAGCATGGCATCGGGTATGGTCCCGGCAGGTAGTTTGATGTAGGCATCAACCGAGCCCCAGTTGGCATAGTAAAAACCGATATCGAAGTGCTTTAGCATGATCTCATATGCCTTAGCCTTTAGATCGCTAAAGTTGTAAACCACCTGGAAAGACGTTGCCGTGATATCGGCTCGGCGTGAAATGGCTCTGAGTGCTTGGCGCGCGGTGCTGTCTAAATACCCATCTAAACGCTCGAATTTATAGTATTGATATTCGCTCACGATGCCCTGCTATCCGTTAATGTGGAATTGAAAGGTTTGCGCTAACAGCGGCTGAGCCTGAGCGGTTATCGCAATGGGTTCGCCGTTTATAAAACGCCTTGGATCCATCGTCACAAATCCCCAAAACTGTAAAAAGCGCTCAATAAATCGCGTTTCGATGAGTCCGCTTAACAACGCTTCCGGCGGGGCGTAATCGTCCGTTGGGAACGCCTTTAACACATCAGGAAAAGCAACCATCACTTCTTGAGTAAGCTGATCGACGCTGTGATGCGCTTGTATGCGCCACAACATGAATACCCAAAAGGTGCGCAAATCAACATCGTATTCAAAGCTATCTAAATACGCCCAGTTATATTTGCCGGTTGCAGCCGCCAGCATCGGCTTAAAAAAGGCTTGCACGCCCATGTCTTGATACTGTTTTTGCGCCGCTTTTTTCACATGATAACGGCCGCTGCGTCGGTAGATAATACCGCTAATTTCGGCCAGCACGCGGGTATAGTGCAAGGCATTGAATTTGTCTTCGTTAAACCCAGCAAACTCGCTGATACTAATATTGCGTTGGAATTGAGAAACTGAAAACTCAGGCAATAATTCACTGGCTTGTTTGACCAACTTAGCCGGTAAGTTGCCTTTGCTGGTTGCTTTAAAAGCACCGCCTTGCGCCATCGCATGTTCAAGCATCAGAGCCAAATATCGCATCACTGGGCTGGCGGAAAGATCGGCGGGTGTCGTGATCGTCACCCACTGTAATTGATCAAACGGCGCATAAAGCCAATTGGTCATTTGCGTGGGTGTCACACCACAAAAATCGGGATGAGGTTGATTATTACGATCCTGCACTTGGCGCTGTAACACAGCATTGAGTTCATCGATACTCATACCTGGGTTATTCGCCAGTATGGTTTCTGCGTCATCAACAACTTGCGCATGTTGCTTAGACACACCGTCCATACAACACCGTTTGAATTTTTTACCACTGCCACAATGGCAAGGATCGTTGCGACCGAGCTTCATTACTGTCCCCTCTTATTTGTTATAGAAACAGCGCGGCATTTTCCTGTTTACGCTGATACAGTGTTTTAGCAATTGCAGATACTGTGGTTTTGCTAACCCCTTGCTGCTTTGCAAGATGCGTAAATTGGCTGATGGCTTCTGCGACTTCTTCAATAACTTGCCTTGCATCATGCCAACTCCCATAGCCAGCACTTGCTGCAAATTTTTGCATTACCTTAAGCGGTGGCGCTTTGCCATACCCACCAAATGCAGTGGCATGCTCGTTAAATGGATGCGGGCTGTAGGTGACATCGTAAAAAGGCGCAAGGTTCCATTGACCGTCGTCCGCTTGTAAAAACGCCCAGTTTTTACTGTGATCATCTTGGTTAGACGACAGTAGATTAAAAACGGCACGGCGAAATTGCAGCTGTCCCGCAGCTGGAGATTGACATAATTGACGGCTGGCTTTGATCAAGTCAATGTAATCTAAACTTGGCGTTCGAAAATCTGCATCCAGCAATCCGCAGGCACTGTGCATATGCAAGCGGCCTGTACTGTGTCCACTCACTAAATCGGCTTGTCCAGCGACATAATCAAAACGCTTGAGCGCCAACCATGCAACCGCACCACTTTTTGTTGGTGCCTCAATAAGTTGCCAGCGTGGGGGTTGGCATTTAGCTTGCTCAGCCATTTGCAAATATACCGCCTCACACAAACCTTCTTCATGCCCGAGTGCTAGATTTTTCGAGGTAAACTTAACCAGCCACGCTTCATCACCTCGCTGTGCAAAGGTGCGACATTGCTCAATTTCCCCCGTCGGCATATAAATCTGTGCTTTTGGTCTTGCTCCACCCGAACTACCACCAGCGACTAGTGCTGCCAATACCTGTTGAGTATGCCCATCTAACTTCTCATAGTTATTATCCATATAGTCTGACATTGAAGCATCGAAAAGCGTTTGAGCCTCTAAGCCCAAGGTTGCTAGATTAATATCAGCGTGCGTCGAGGCTGAAAACTCAGACACCGGAGAAAAAGACAACGCCCCGATGCCTTTATCACCGACAAAGGCCAATCTGTCCATCGCCGTTAATTGATTCGGCAGGATGCCTTTTTGCCGGAAAACACGATCTTGTAACATCATGCCCCAACCATCAGGCAAATAATCCCCAAATACGCCATGCACCCCTTGATGAGGCTGTTTAGGTGCGGCTTGTACTTGCATGCTCGACTGTAAAGTAAACGGTGATAAATTGCCAAACTGCTGCAAATAGCCGTCTGTATACTGAAAAAAAACACCTTGCCGATTCTGAGCCAAGATCCCTACAGCAACCTGCTCTCCTGAACTTAACGTACGGGTGACAGTAAGCTTTTGAATCGGTCTAAAACTCATCTTTTAGTACCTCATCAATACTCGAGGGCGCAGTGACGCGCTCTTTATGCGGCTGGGTGAGCTGATAAAGCCTATCCAATGAGTCTAGGGTCTGCCAAAGCAACAGCAATTGGCGAAAGGAAATTTGCCCAGTCAGCTCAAACTTTTTAATCGTTGAGGCAGGCACGCAGCTTCGCTTTGCCAGTGCCGCTCGTGAGAGTTTTGCGTGCTGACGCAACGCCCGTAAATAAGCAGCATAGGCTTGGCTTACATCGGTATCATCCAGTAAGGTGAAATTCATCTTCAATGGCCATTGGATATTATTATATCCAATATAGCGGAAAATAAACCAAATTGGCTACTATTGTAGCCAAAAACCCCCCATGTCTTCCATCAAGCTTTTGCTAATGAAGCGCCCCCAATGTTGGATGTCCAACTACTGGGGGTTTTCACCAAAGGGGCCTTGGGGCGTGTACTTAACTCACCACTTCAGGCTTTTTTTCGGCCACCGGTTGCTCGGCACGGCGCTTGTGTTTGCGGTATTTAGGATGGGTGATCGGAATGGCAGAGAGTAGCGTTTGGGTGTACTCGTGCTGCGGCTGGTGGTAGACGGTTTCGGTCGGCCCCTCTTCTACCACATGACCAAAGTACATCACCGCCACCTTATCGGAGATATGACGGACTACCGATAAGTCGTGCGAGATAAAAATCATCGCCAAGTTCATCTCTTGCTGGAGTTTCAACAACAGATTAAGAATTTGTGCCTGCACCGATACATCCAGTGCGGAGACTGACTCGTCACAAATCAGCAGTTTCGGTTTGAGGGCGATCGCCCGGGCAATACCAATCCGCTGCCGCTGACCGCCCGAAAACTCATGCGGGTAGCGGTTTACCGCATCGTGGGGCAAGCCGACTTTATCCAACAGCTCAAGCACCCATTGGCGACGCTCTTTCGCGGTACCAACATTGTTAATAATAAAGGGCTCTTCTAAGATCCCGCCGATGGTATGACGCTGGTTGAGCGACTCGAGCGGGTCTTGAAAGACAATCTGCATGTCTTTACGCAGTGGCCGCATCTGACGTGGCGACAACGGGGTGATGTCTTTACCTTCAAAGAAAATTTTCCCTTCGGTAGGCTCAAACAACTTGAGTATGGTACGACCCAGGGTACTTTTGCCACACCCCGACTCCCCCACCAGACCAAGTGTTTCACCTTGTGACACCGACAACGATACGCCATCGACGGCTTTAATGGTGTAGCCTTGACGAAGCAGGCCTTTGCCGGAGACAAAATACTGCTTCAGATTTTCTACTCTGAGGACTTCCTTGCTCATCGCGTTCTCCTGCAACTATGTCGATGATGGCGCTGCATCAAAGTCTTCCAACGGGCGAATATCAATCATCTGCTTGGGTTGGTGAGTACGCCCCGGCATTAACCCCAGCAAACGCTTGGTATACGGATGGGCGGGGTTGTCAAATAAAGTAAAAATATCGGCCCGTTCGCGAATTTGGCCATCGTACATCACTGCCACGTCGTCACACACCTCGGCGACCACGCCCAGATCGTGGGTGATAAAAATCACCGCCATGCCGGTTTCTTCTTGCAGCTCGTTAATCAAGTCCAAAATCGAGGCCTGCACCGTCACATCTAGGGCGGTGGTTGGCTCATCACATATCAAGATATCGGGCTTACAGGCCAGTGCCATGGCAATCATGACCCGTTGGCGCATCCCACCAGACAGGTTGTGCGGATACTCATTGAGACGCTTTTCAGGCAGTGGGATTTTTACCTTGTTCATCATATCCAATGCGCAGGCATACCGGGCTTTTTTATCCAGCTCCGGGCGGTGCAACATCAAGACTTCATTGATTTGCCGACCAATGGTATGCACAGGGTTCAGCGCCGTCATTGGGTCTTGAAAGATAATCGAGATCCGATTGCCACGCATCGCATAGCGCTCTTTGGCGGGCAGAGTGACCAAGTCCGTCCCGCGATACAGAATCTCGCCGCCGGTCACTTGCCCATAGGGTTTAGGCAGCAAGCCCATAATTGACATCGCAGTAACACTTTTGCCACTGCCCGACTCTCCCACCAAGCCGAGCGTGCGCCCGGCTTTCACCTCAAAGCTTACCCCGTGAAGTACCTCACGGGGGCCATCGTCAGTGGTAAAATTAACGGTCAAATCCTTAACCGAAAGAATGACATCCTGCGTCATAATCGCCCCTACAGCTTGTATCTGTCATCAATGATGGTCACCGGCTCAAAGGCTTTATCGTCGTCCATCGCCTCTTCGGTGGCGTCTTTCATCTCTTCATCAATCCAGAAGGTGCCAAAGCCCATCACGCGGCCGCTGGTGACCATGTTTTCGGTGCGCTTGGTCATTGCGTTGTCTGGGATTTGTACATAACGCCAAAAACCTTGACGCACATACGGCACCATGTATCCCGGTACAATCACACTGGCCTCTGAGATTTTGGTGCGGATTTGATGCGACAGCTGATACTTTTTCGCCGTATCAAACTCGCTTTTATAGGCCATGATCAGCTTATCCAATGCCGGTGAGCTGTAGTTAGAGTGATTATTTGTTTGCGTTTTATTGGCGTTATCCGAGTGGAAGTACTCCCAATAGGCCGGAATTTCCGAGGTACCCATATTAAGAAAGGCCAACTGGTGCTTTTTCTCCAGCACGTATTTAAACGCCGATGAGCCATCGACCAAGTTAATAGTAAATTCCATCCCTGCTTGCTTAGCCTGCTCTTTTAAGTAAGCAATGCGTGGTGTGTGCTGCTGATACCCATAAGTAATCGCGAAGCTTAAACGCTCGCCTTTGTCATTGACGCGAATACCATCGGCGCCAACCTGGTCAAAGCCGGCTTGTTCGAAATGGCTGATCGCTTTTTTAGGATCAAACGGTGGCGGCGTTGCACCGTCATTGTCGTATTCACCATGACCAAAGCCCATTGCATGCGGTTTACGCGAGTAATCGCCACGGGTGATTTTTTCAATCATGCCGTCAAAATCGGTGGCATAGAGAATCCCTTTGCGTACATTGATATCATCCAGCATTGGCATGGCCGAGTTCATCCACAAACCGCCCGCGCCAACCGGCACTTCGTTATACCCCCAGAACTTGGTGATATAGCCTTTTTTATAAGGTTCAGATTGGGTTTTTTCATGCCAGATATCTGGAAGCACCAAATCGAACACATCCAAATTGCCCTTTTCAAAATGCTTCATGGCAATGTCGTTATCGCGGATCACGCGCATTCGAATACGCTCAACATTGTAGCGATTTTGGTAATAGGGGTTGGTATAACCCCACCAATCGTCGACATGATTAAAGGTAAGTCGGCGTCCTTTTTGCACACGGCCCAGCTCATAGGGCCCCATGGTGGGCTCGGCTTTAAAGTTATAGCGGCGCACATAGTCGTCAGCAATGCCGTCTTGGTTTTCATCTTTGCGCGGATTAGCGTAAAAATGCGCAGGGCGCGGAATTAAGCTTCCTAAGGTATACATTAATTCTTCTTGGTTTTTCTCTACTGCACTCGATATGGCCACAGTATGCGCGTCGACTTTCTCCACGCTACCAATGGTGTTGGTGTAATAGTCGTTATACCAAGGGGCAACAATGTCTTTAGAGCGATAAAACTGCATCATAAACACAAAATCATCGGCGGTCAGTGGTTCGCCATCTGACCAAGTCGCTTCTGGGTTAAGCTTAAAATAGATGGTTTTGTTGTCGTCACTAAATGCCCACTCGTTGGCCAAATCCGGGATCCATTCCAGTGTATCTGGGTGGCGCTTTACCAGTGAGGGCATTTCATCAAGAAAGTAACTGCGCAGGCCTGAGTTTGAATCCGGCCCCACAGTGCGTAATGTCTGCGGAAAACTCTGCAAATGGGTACGCAGTGTACCGCCGCGCTTGGCGTCGGGAGACCCGATTTTGGGGGCATCCCAGTTGGTTTGCCAATTAAGATTTTCAGGCAATTCCGCCGCCCAGCCGCTGAGGCTAAACAGGGAAACGGAGGTAGCAAGGATCAGTTTTTTCATCGTGATGTCCTTATCTTGATGCACACATTGCTTGTTATATTTAAAAATTGCTTGTTGTATTTAAAATCAGTCATAACGGGTGAACTTTTTCGGATCAAACGCGGCTCGGACCGCTTCCCCAATAAAGGTCACCATCACCAACACCAACACCAGAGACGACACCACAGAGGCAACAATCCATGGCGCATCCAGATTTGATTTACCTTGCTGTAACAGCTCGCCCCAACTTGGCGTCGGTGGCATCAGCCCCAAACCGAGATAATCCAGCGCCGTTAACGCGGTAATATTGAGGGCGATGGTAAAGGGCGCCAAGGTCACAATCATCACCATGGTGTTGGGCAAAATATGGCGAAACAGGATCCGGCTAGTAGAGGCACCCAATGCACGCGCCGCCATCACATAATCACGCGACGATTCTTTGTACGTCATGGTGCGCATATACCAGGTAATCGCCATCCAGCCGAATAGCACGTTAATCCCCACAAACAGGGCAAACGTGGGTTGGAGAATCGAGACTAGAATCATGATCACGTACAAAAACGGCACCATCGACCAAACCTCGATAAAGCGTTGGAAAAACAAATCAAACTTACCGCCCCAAAAGCCCATCGCACAGCCCACGGCGGTGCCAATCGCATAAGACGCAGCCATGGTCAGTAACGCAAAGCCCATGGCAATACGAAAGCCGTATACCAGGCGGGCGAGAATGTCGCGGCCGATATCATCAGTACCGAGATAATGCTTGTCTGCGGCACTTGGCGCCGTGGGCGGAAAGTCGCCACTAAAGTCTTGCTCAAGCGGGTTCCACGGCACCAGTGGCATGACTACATAATTGTCGCCACTTTGTGCCTCGAAAGCTTTATCGAGCTGACGATAATTGACTTCGCTGGTGCCTACTTGGCCAAAGTCGCGCGCTAAATACACATCGCTCATCACAGGGAAGTAATAGTTGCCGTCGTATTTGACCATTAACGCTTTACTGTTGATCAACAGCTCGGCAAATAGCGACAGCACCAACATGGTGGTCAAGATCATAAACGACCAGTAACCACGTTTAATTTGCTTAAAACTGCGGATTTTCTTTTGAGTTAAAGGGCTAATCGTCAACATATCAAGATCCAAACTTCACGCGAGGGTCAATCAAGGCAACACAGATATCAGAGATGATATTGCCCGCCAGCAGTAATAGCGCATTGATGGCAACAATCCCCATCACCACCGGATAGTCACGCTCCATAATCGATTCATAGCCGAGCAAACCAATGCCGTTGATGTTAAAAATCACCTCAATCAAAAATGCACCGGTCATAAAGAACAATAAAGAGTTACCAAAATGGCTGGCTATCGGAATCAAGCTGTTGCGCAGCGCATGCTTGCGTACCGCCGAACGAAACGGTAACCCTTTGGCAATGGCGGTGCGGATATAATCCGCGGAGAGGTTTTCCATCAGGTTGTTTTTCATCGTCATGGTCAGGGTGGCAAAATCCCCAATCAGATAACAAATCAGCGGCAGTACCGCATGCCACATCACATCTTTGGCGCGCTCCCAAAAACTGGTCGCGTCGTAGTAGGCATCGCCAACAAAGCCCCCCATCGGGAACCATTCGAGGTGATAGCTAAACAAGGTGATCAGCAATACCCCCACCACATAGCCGGGTAAGGCAAAACCAATAAAGATCAGTACCGAGGAGGAGGAGTCAAACACCGAGCCGTGCTTGAGGGCTTTGTAATACCCGAGCGGGAGAGAAATAAAATAACTGATAAAGAAGGTCATCCCGCCATAAAACAGCGACACCGGCAGGCGCTCGGCAATCATATCCGCGACCGGCTCGTAATAGCGCGTCGACTCACCTAAATCAAAATTGGCCAACTTTCCTAACCAATCCATATAGGCTTCAACGACGGGTTTATCGAGACCATAAAAGGCGCGCAAATCGTCCATTTGCGCTTCAGACAAGGCCGAGCTATCTCCTGCACGTTGCAAGCTCGAGCCGCCATCACCTTGTGCTTGCATTTGGGTCATCATTCGCTCAACCGGCCCACCAGGCACAAGACGCGTGATACCGAAAATCAAAATGGTGATCCCAAGAAACGTCGGTATCACTAAAAGAAACCGACGTATAAAGTACGACAGCATAGTCCACTACTCCCTGTTAACTGTCTGATATTTTTTCAGGTCATTGATCCTGCCGTTGTGCTCTCTTGGCCATCCTAAGCACTGAAAGCAACAATACGTATTACACACTTACATAATGTGGTCTATATTTATCTCGAATATTGGTCACGATCAACGATAACAGCCTGTCAGAAGTGATTTTTTTGCTACAAAACAGCGAAAGCCATGCTGTTTTTATACTGCGTTGTGCTAGCTTTCTTATCACTAAAAGCAATAAATATTTCAATCAATAGTCAAAAAGGTTTGGTTTAAAATGCAATAAAACTGACATTTCACCGAAACCTTGTGTCTTCTCGTGATCGCACGCACCGATAACCCACCACAGCGCCTGCATTGATAAGCAGACAGCCATCCTCCCGCTCCCCCCTCAATCTCATATTCATTCATCAGGATCAGTGCAATAGAGATAGTGACTTGTTTCACTAAAAACCACAGCTACCAGCATGAATCACTAACTCCAATGATTGTGTGCAGTCGCCCCCCCCTGAACGTCCATCGCATCGCTAGGGTCAGGCTCGCTGACACTGAATAACCGTATTTATTAGGGGTTGGTAATTTTTAGCATTCCTCTACAATTGGTGCGACTATGCCGAGCATGCCAATGCTCGGCTTTTTTCACCCTATTAATGTAAAGAGTGCCTGATGGAATCCGTTTCTCGCGCCAAGCGCCTCTTCTCTACCACCCTACCGATGCTGTTTGGTGTGCTGTCGCTGATGAGCTTTCAGTTGGTCGATAGTGCCTTCATTGGTCAATTGGGTGTACTCCCGCTCGCCGCACAAGGTTTCACCTTGCCGATTCAGATGATCATTATCGGGTTGCAAGTTGGCCTCGGCATTGCGACCACAGCGGTGATCTCGCGCGCGCTCGGCGCCGATCAGTGTCGCTATGCCAAGCAATTAGGCGGTCTGATTTTATTTATTGGCACCACAGGCGTGGCATTGTTTGCCGGCTTGCTCTATGCCTTGCGCCATCCGATCTTGATGTTGCTTGATGCGCCGGACAACGTATTTCCGGTAATTGATAGCTATTGGCAAATTTGGTTGGTCAGTGCTTGGACAGGCGCAGTGCTTTACTTCTTTTATAGCCTAGCACGCGCCAACGGGAACACCATGTTGCCCGGCTCCATGATGGTGGTCACCAGCTTATTAAATCTTGCGCTCGACCCGGTATTTATCTTTTGGTTCGATTGGGGCATTAATGGCGCGGCGGTGGCAACCTTGATTGCGTTTGGCGCTGGCATTGCCATTGTCGCGCCTCGCGTGTTCGGCAAAGGCTGGGTTTCGTTTGACTGGCAGGACTTAAACATCAAACAAAGTGTGGGTTCGATTGGGCATATTATGGGGCCGGCGATGATAAGCCAGCTGCTGCCGCCTGTGTCATCCATGCTGGCGACCAAGCTGCTCGCCAGCTTTGGCTCAACGGCAGTGGCCGCCTGGGCGCTAGGTTCACGCTTTGAGTTCTTTGCCATTGTCTCGGTACTGGCGCTGACCATGTCAATGCCCCCCATGGTGGGTCGTTTGCTGGGCAAAGGCAATCTGACCGAAGTGCGGCATCTGGTCAAGTTAGCGTGTCAGTTTATTCTCGGCTTTCAATTGCTGATTGCCGTGGTGACCTGGCTTGCTGCCGCTCCCCTCGCCGATTTGATGACCAGCGATCAACAAGTTACCGATATCTTGCACACTCACCTTACGCTAGTACCCTTTAGCCTGGGCGCGCTGGGGGTGTGCATGTTGATGGTGTCAATTACCAATGCGCTAGGCCGCTCATACACCGCCCTAACCATTTCTGCGCTCCGCCTATTTGCGTTTTTCCTGCCCTGCCTTTGGTTAGGGGCACAAATTGGCGAGCTGTTTGGCCTATTTGCCGGTGCCTTAATCGGTAACCTACTTGCGGGCGCGGTGGCTTATGCCATGTACCGACGTACGCTGGCTAAACTCATGGCGAGCGAGTAGATAGCCAAAACGTTAACCTTGGGGCACCGGCTCAGTTCGCACACAGACACGCCGTCAATCCATCCCTGGAGGCTCCGCCGCGCCATCCATGGCGCGGAGGGTCTGTTTAGCGAAATAAGCCGAGCCGAACCGAACCCTATCTAGCGTTTGCCCCCAACGAAAAAGCCCGCTAATAACAGGCGGGCTCAAAGGGTAAATACAATTAACGCGCGGGGTTAATAACCCAGTTGCATTAAGGTTGCTTCAATGTCTTTACCGTCGCTATCCGTTAACGTTTTCACCGCCATATTCGGACGATTGGTAAAGAAGCCATCCACACCGCGATCACGGTAGCGAATCATATCCTCGCGATCATCCAGAGTGTACATGTGCATCAGCAAGCCTTTTTCATGGCTCATGTCCACCATCCAGGTCTTCGCTAGGTCCATATAGCTAAATTGGCTTGACCAGGCATCATCGAAGTTGGCTTGGGTACCTGAAGGCCCTACACCGATGGCACCGTTTTGTTTGGCGTAATCGAGCCACTCTGCGTAGTCCGCTTTCGAGGCTACTTCCTGACGCGCGTAGTACTGGGCGTAAGATTCGTCATCCGCTTTCGGTGCGCTATCTTTGGTCGGAATGTAGCCATCACCTGCCCATAGCAGCAAGATTTTTGGCACATTCGGCATCACATCTTGCAGTGCTTCAAGGCTCGATTTATTGAAGGTTTGCAGGATCACTTTGCCCTTGGCGTCCTTATCTAGCCAACCGTGTTGGGTTAAATCTTGTTTCAAATCCTCTTCAATGCCAGGGAAGAATTCAGGCACCTTGGTCTCGATGTAAAGTCCTGGCTGATGGGCGCAGCCTTCGGCGATTTCTCGGACCTGGTCAAGTGTCACCAACTTCAAGCCACGAAAGCTTTCGCGTGCGCGTTCGGGATAGGCTTGGTTATACCAGCTACCGGCATCCAGTTTTTCCAGCTCTGCCCACGTAAAGGTGTTAACCGGATCACTGGCACGCTCAGGATAGACTGTCTCAATATTGGTGTTGCGCTTGAGGTTATCGTCATGCACGGCGATCAGTTTGCCGTCTTTTGTGCGCTGCAGGTCCAGCTCAAGGTAATCCGCGCCCACTTCACACGCAAGCTGATAGGCTGGCAACGTGGATTCTGGCGCGTTGTAGGAATCACCACGGTGGGCAATGACCGCGTGATCGGCCATGCCAAGTTGTTCGCTTAGCGCAGTGTCACTGGCTTGGGCAAAAGAGGAAAAAGAAAAGGCACTGGCGACACTGAGCGCGGCAACGGTCACGCTCATATTTTTTTTCGATGAGGTATTCAACGGGTACTCCTTACTGTCGTTGAAAAAATAGGCGATAATTAAACATGTGTTCAATTACCAAGACAGCATAGCAAAACCTTAATTTAAAGAGAAAAAGCATTGCTGATAACACCAAGTCACGCTACTCCCCTCCGAGATTGCAACTAATCCCGTTCAAATTGCGACAGGTTCGTGCTACCCTGCGCGCCTCCCACGGGAGACAAACATCTATTCGTCGATCGACTCCCATACGCATACGCTATACTGCGGATGGGCATCAGCCAGTGAAAGTGATCAATCCATGAGCCAAGGTACGCTTTACATTGTTTCCGCCCCGAGTGGCGCGGGCAAATCTAGCCTGATTTCAGCGCTACTGAATGATAACCCTCGCTATGACATGAAAGTGTCGGTATCGCACACCACCCGCGCCATGCGCCCGGGAGAAGAAGATGGCGTGCATTATCACTTTGTTGAGGTAGAAGCATTTAAGGCCTTAATCGACCAAGGTGCTTTTTTAGAGCATGCAGAGGTATTCGGCAATTATTACGGCACGTCCAGGGTCTGGATTGAAAAAATGCTTAACAATGGCGTCGATATTTTTCTTGATATCGATTGGCAAGGTGCTGAGCAAATTCGTCAGCAAATGCCCGCAAGTAAGAGTATTTTTATTTTGCCGCCAAGCCGTGAAGAGCTAGAACGACGCTTGACAACGCGTGGCCAAGACAGTGATGAGGTCATTGCCACACGCATGCAAGAGGCACGTTCGGAAATCTCTCACTATGCTGATTATGATTACCTGATTATTAATGATGACTTTGACGTCGCATTAATGGATATTAAGGCCATCGTCCGCGCAGAGCGGATGGGGCAAACCAAGCAAGCCAGCAAATATCATACAATGATCGACGACCTGCTGGCCGACTAACCCAAATATTGAGACGTGGCCGCATTGCAGCACAAAGCTAGCAATAGGTCGCGGCCTTTTGTATACTTTTCGGTCATTTTTAATGACCTGTTTATTACATAGCTGGAGTCCTTCATGGCACGCGTAACTGTTCAAGACGCCGTTGAAAAAATTGGTAACCGTTTCGATCTCGTTCTGGTTGCGGCTCGCCGCGCCCGCCAAATGCAAACCGGTGGTAAAGACGCCTTAGTCGTAGAAGAAAACGACAAGTACACTGTGCTCTCTCTACGCGAAGTAGAAGAAGGACTGATTAACAAAGAAGTACTCGACGCCCGCGAGCGTCAAGAGAAGCAAGAGCAAGAAGCCGCCGAAATGGCAGCGGTTAGCACCATTTCTGGTCAACGTTAAACGCGTCATTTATCAGGGACAGGCCGTTTGTATCTATTTGATAGCCTGAAAGAAGTTGCTAGTCAATATTTGCCGGAGTCACAGCTTGAAGCGCTCCGGCAAGCTTACCTAGTAGCACGGGATGCCCATGACGGGCAGACTCGTTCAACGGGCGAACCTTACATCATTCACCCCATTGCGGTAGCACGGATCCTGGCAGAAATGCGTTTGGATTGTGAAACCCTCATGGCGGCGTTATTACACGATGTCATTGAAGACACCGAGGTGACCAAAGACGATCTGCAGCAGCGCTTTGGTGATGTGGTGGCTGAACTGGTTGACGGCGTGTCTAAGCTCGACAAGCTCAAATTCCGTGATCGCAAAGAAGCCCAAGCCGAGAACTTTCGCAAAATGGTCATGGCCATGGCGCATGACATTCGCGTTATTTTGATCAAACTCGGCGATCGTACTCATAACATGCGCACACTGGGCGCCCTACGTCCGGATAAAAAGCGTCGTATTGCCCGCGAAACCCTAGAGATTTTTGCCCCACTCGCTCATCGTTTAGGTATCCATAATATAAAAGTCGAGCTCGAAGAGCTGGGCTTTGAAGCCCTCTACCCCAATCGCTATCGCGTGCTCAAAAAAGTGATTGCGCAAGCTCGGGGAAACCGCAAAGAGATGATTCAAAAAATCCATGCGGAAATCGAAGGGCGGCTTGAAGATGCCGGCATTGAGGCCCGTGTACTGGGCCGAGAAAAAAATCTCTATTCCATCTACAACAAGATGAGAAACAAAGAGCAGCGTTTCCATACCATCATGGATTTGTATGCATTTCGGGTGATCGTGCGCGATCTCGATACCTGTTATCGGGTGCTGGGGCAAATGCACAGCCTCTATAAGCCTCGCCCTAGCCGCGTCAAAGATTATATCGCCGTTCCCAAAGCGAACGGCTATCAATCACTGCATACGTCGATGATCGGCCCCCACGGTGTCCCGGTTGAAGTGCAGATTCGTACCGAAGATATGGATCAAATGGCGGATAAAGGGGTCGCGGCGCACTGGGCTTATAAAAACGGCTCCGATCGTCCATCGGGGACCACCGCGCAAAAACGGGCGCAACGATGGATGCAAAACATTATCGAGCTGCAACAAAGTGCTGGGAGCTCCTTTGAGTTCATCGAAAGCGTTAAGTCGGACCTTTTCCCCGATGAGCTTTACGTCTTTACGCCGAAAGGGCGAATTGTCGAGCTGCCGGTCGATGCGACCGCGGTCGATTTTGCCTATGCAGTGCATACGGATGTCGGCAATACCTGTGTCGGTGCGCGAGTTAATCGTCAGCCCTATCCGCTCAGTCAGCCGTTAAAAAACGGCCAGACCGTCGAGATCATCACTGCGCCAGGCGCGCGCCCCAATGCCGCTTGGCTTAACTATGTGGTCACGGCACGGGCGCGTACCAAGATTCGTCAGGTACTGAAAACCATGCGTCGGGAGGAGTCGGTGACCTTAGGCCGCCGCTTACTCAATCATGCGCTTGGAGAACAAAACTTGCCGGACATCGACGCTGCGCGAGTCGATACCGTGTTAAGCGATCTCAAGCTCAAAACCAGCGACGACTTACTCGCCTCGATTGGTTTGGGTGAACTCATGAGCGTGGTGATAGCACGTCGCTTACTGAATCAAGACCCGGCCGCGCCTACCGAAGGTAAAATGCCGATTCGCGGTGCCGATGGCATTCTAGTGACCTATGCCAACTGTTGTCGCCCAATTCCAGGCGATCCTATCATTGCCCATGTTAGTCCCGGCAAGGGGTTGGTGATTCACCGTGAAACCTGTGCCAATATTCGCGGTCACCGCCAAGAGCCGGATAAGTATATGCCGGTGGAATGGGCGGATGATTTTGAGCAAGAGTTCAGTACCCGCGTCAGAGTCGATATGCAAAACCATCAAGGCGCGTTGGCCGATTTAACCAACACCATTGCCTCAACGGGCTCCAATATCCAAGGGCTCTCCACTGAAGAGCGTGATGGTCGCTTGTACACTATCTTTGTTCGATTAACGACCAAAGATCGGGTGCACCTCGCCAACATTATGCGCCGCCTGCGGGTGATGCCCAATGTGGTGAAGGTCAGCCGCCAAAAGAACTGATCGTCGCGATACATTATTATTGTCTGTCGCCCACCCTTTTGGTGGGCGCGTTTGTCTTTCGTCTGTCATTTACGGAATTGAATCATGACACCTGAACGCTTTGAACGCATTCATCAGGTGCTGGCAAAGCGCCAGCCTGATCTCACTGTGTGTATGGAGCAAGTCCACAAGCCCAATAACATTTCTGCCATCATTCGTACTGCCGATGCGGTGGGCATTCATCGTATGCATGCGGTATGGCCAGAAGGCACCAAAATGCGGACCTTAGGCGGTACATCTGCCGGTTCACGCAATTGGATTGACGTGGTCACCCATAACACGACCGCGGATGCTTTTGAGGCCATGCAAGCGCAAGGCATGCAAGTATTGGTCACTAACCTATCGGAAACGGCCATCGACTTTCGTGAGGTTGATTACACCCGACCAACCGCCATTATCCTCGGCCAAGAAAAACATGGCATCAGTCGCGAAGCGCTCGATAAAGCCGATCAAGACATCCTCATTCCAATGGTGGGTATGGTACAGTCGCTGAACGTGTCAGTGGCTAGCGCCTTGATTTTGTACGAAGCGCAACGCCAACGCCAAGCGGCAGGCATGTACCAGTTGGCGAAGACACGCTTGCCCGACGATGAAGTGCATCACATCCTGTTTGAGCGCGGTCATCCGGTGCTCGCCCGCGTGGCCAAGCAAAAGGGGCTGCCTTATCCGCCACTCGATGACAATGGGCAAATTATTGCTGACGAAACATGGTGGGCGAGCATGCAGGCGGCAAAACACGCGCGTTAATCGCTTAGCAAGCTCAACCTGACGGATAAAGAAACGGATGCAATCTTCCATGCTTAGCGCAGTAACCGTCGATACCTTTAAGGGTGTCGGCAGTAAAATGGCTGAAAAGCTGGCTAAAATCGGCCTGCATACGGTGCAGGACGTGTTGTTTCATCTGCCGTATCGCTATGAAGATCGCACCCGAGTGTGGCCGGTTGCCAGTCTATTACCTGGCCAGCATGCCACCATCGAAGGTGAAATCACCCATAATGACACCGTGTTTGGCCGCCGCCGGATGCTCACGGTTCGGGTGCAAGATGGCAGCGGCGCGTTAACGCTACGCTTTTTCAATTTTAATGCCGCGATGAAAAATAGCTTGGCGGTCGGCAAACAGGTGAAAGCCTATGGCGAACTTAAACGGGGCAAACACGGGCTAGAAATCATTCACCCCGAGTATCAAGTCTTTTCCGAGCCCTCCGAGTTGGTGATGGAAGAAACGCTGACGCCGGTCTACCCGACCACCGAGGGGCTGCGCCAAGCAACGCTACGTCAGCTCACCGACCAAGCGCTGGCTTTATTAGATAAAAGCGGTGTCGAAGAATTACTCCCTGAAGGCTTGTACGATCGACAGCTGTCTTTGCGTGACGCCTTACACCTATTGCACCGCCCTCCGCCAGAGACGGTACTGGATGATTTATTAACGGGCCAACATCCCGCCCAGCGACGCTTAATCATTGAAGAGCTCCTTGCCCAGCACCTGTCGATGCTGTCAGTTCGTCATCACGCACAGCAAGTGAAAGGGGTCGCCCTCGCTCCGAGTCACTCGCTCGGACAACGCCTGTTAGACAATTTGCCCTTCTCTCCCACAGGGGCACAATCACGAGTGGTTAGCGAGATCAGTGCCGATTTAGCCAAACCATTCCCGATGATGCGCTTAGTCCAAGGTGATGTCGGCGCCGGTAAAACCTTGGTCGCCGTACTCGCCGCCTTACAAGCTATCGAACAAGGCCATCAGGTTGCGTTAATGGCACCGACCGAGCTATTGGCCGAGCAACACGCCACCAATTTTGCCCAATGGCTAGAGCCGCTAGGTATCCAAGTCGGCTGGCTTGCCGGTAAATTAAAAGGCAAGGCACGGACACAAACCTTGGCACACATCGCCGACGGCGAGGCGCAAATGGTGGTCGGTACTCATGCGTTATTTCAAGCCAGTGTCCAATTTAAAAGCTTGGCGCTGGTGATCATCGACGAGCAACACCGGTTTGGTGTCCACCAACGGCTTGCCTTGCGTGAAAAAGGCGAGCAACAGGGCGCGCATCCACATCAGTTGATCATGACCGCTACGCCTATTCCACGCACCTTGGCGATGACCGCCTATGCCGACTTAGAAACCTCGGTGATTGATGAATTGCCACCAGGACGCACGCCGATTCAAACCGTTGCGGTGCCGGACACGCGCCGTGATGACATTATTGCCCGGGTCAACGCCGCCTGCAGTGATGGTCGGCAAGCCTATTGGGTATGCAC
Source organism: Salinivibrio costicola subsp. alcaliphilus (assembly GCF_001996185.1). Taxonomy (NCBI): domain Bacteria; kingdom Pseudomonadati; phylum Pseudomonadota; class Gammaproteobacteria; order Vibrionales; family Vibrionaceae; genus Salinivibrio; species Salinivibrio costicola. Next base: position 5,978 of record NZ_MUFR01000002.1, on the reverse strand, counting down.
ATTAATTGAAGAGTCTGACGCTTTAGAGGCGCAAGCCGCTGAAGATACGACTACGGCACTCAAAGAAGCGTTACCGAATCTGACCATTGGCCTGGTTCATGGCCGAATGAAAGCGGCGGAAAAACACGAAGTGATGGATGCCTTTAAGCAAGGCGAGGTGCAGTTATTGGTGGCAACCACTGTCATTGAAGTGGGCGTCGATGTCCCTAACGCCAGCCTAATGATTATCGAAAACCCTGAACGACTCGGGCTGGCACAACTCCACCAGCTACGTGGCCGTGTCGGTCGTGGATCCGTCGCCAGCCATTGTGTGCTGCTTTATCATGCCCCTTTGTCGACAACAGCCACTCAGCGCTTGGGCGTACTGCGAGACAGCAATGACGGCTTTGTCATTGCTCAACGCGATCTCGATATCCGTGGGCCAGGCGAGTTATTGGGCACCCGCCAGACCGGTTTGGCTGAGTTTAAAATTGCCGATTTAGTCCGCGACCAAGCGCTGATCCCCGAGGTACAAAAGCTGGCCAGTCATTTGCACCAGCACTACCCCAAACATGCACAGGCCATCATTCGCCGCTGGTTGGGACATAAAACCCACTATTCCAACGCCTAATGGCCGCTTAACGCGGCCTATTTACCGACCGGGAACGTCATTTGGATCCGCAGCCCGCCTTCGGTCCGTGATGATAAACGAATATCGCCATGAAGCTGTTCAACAATCCGTTTCACGATCGCAAGCCCTAGCCCTGTTCCTTCGCTACCCCGCGCCGTATCGCCGCGAGTAAACGGCTGGAACAAGGTATTTTCGAGACTCGCATCAATGCCCGGACCATTATCTTCCACCTCCACCCATTGATACGTATGGTCCGCATTGCTACCACACCGCAGCCTTACCCAGCCATTGCCATAACGCACCGCATTAACCACGAGGTTGGTAACCGCCCGTTTTAACGCCACCGAGTTGGCATATAAATCACCGTGCAGCGATTCTAAGTCCAAGACAATATCAACGCCCATTGACTGCTGATGGTTCGCTACATCGCGACAGATGGTGGATAAATCAACGGGATCCGGATCTTGCTGTTGCACCGCGCGTAAATAATCCATGAATTGATTAATGATCTCATTACACTCTTCCGTGTCTTCGGTGATGCTATCGGCCAAATACGCATCGTCGGATGACATCATTTCAGTCGCCAGTCGAATGCGCGTGAGTGGCGTGCGCAAATCATGGCTGACGCCCGCCATTAACAAGGCGCGGTCTTCTTCGAGTTTACGTATCCCTGCTGACATTTTATTAAAGGCCACGGTCACCGCCTGAATTTCTGACGCTCCCCGGGGTGGGACGGGATCAGGAAATCGACCATCGGCGACATCGAGCGCGGCCCGCTCCAACGCAACCAGGGGTCGGTTTTGCATCTTAATAAACAACCAGCCGCCGGCAATCACCAACAACGCAATCACCAAGCTATATTGAAACAGCGGCGCAAAGTCATCTTGATGCAGCTCCGATAAGGGGATCCGCATTAAAAAATCATCAATGGCCTCAAACTTCAGCCATAACACATAGCTTTCTTCGCCACTGACCAGGCGCACTTGGGTCTTTGTTCCGAGCTCTTCGCTAATATGTTCGCTTAAGTAGTCAATCTCCATCGCATCTTGGAACGCGCTTGCGCGCTCACTGCTTGGCGCATGCAGGGTTACCCCAATTTGTTCCAGCAATTGTCGACGCACCGGCTCACCCAGATGAAGGACTTCACCATCTTTCAGATACCAGTCTTCTTCCAGCATCAAGCGGACTTCAAAGGCTAAAATCTTATTGAACTGCTGCAAGCTAGGCAGCAACGCATAATTAACAATGGTCAGGTAAGAAAAAACTTGGCTGGCAATTAATAAGCCAGCCAAAATCAATAAGGTTCGCGCGAAGCTCGTCCGCGGTGACATCCGCATCGCTACACCTCACCATCAGGCACAAACACGTAGCCGAGTCCCCACACCGTTTGGATATAACGCGGTTTGCTTGGATCCTCCTCGACCATACGGCGTAAACGGGAGATTTGTACATCAATCGAGCGCTCCATCGCTGAGTACTCGCGGCCACGCGCCATGTTCATGAGTTTGTCCCGAGAAAGCGGCTCACGCGCATTGGTCACTAAAGCTTTGAGCACTGCAAATTCCCCCGAGGTGAGTGTCATCGGTTCGTCATTACGAAACATCTCACGCGTGCCCAAATTAAGACGAAACTCACCAAAGGTGACCGTGGTGGAGTCAGCACTCGGCGCGCCAGGCGCTTCTATTGTTTGACGGCGTAAAACCGCACGCACCCGAGCCAGTAATTCTCGCGGGTTAAACGGCTTAGGTAAGTAATCGTCGGCTCCGACCTCCAAACCGACAATTCGGTCAATTTCATCCCCTTTCGCCGTCAACATTAAAATGGGTAATTGATTATTGGCTTGGCGCAAGCGGCGGCATATTGACAGGCCATCTTCCCCAGGGAGCATTAAATCAAGCACCATAAGATTAAAGGCTTCACGCGCCAATAATCGATCCATTTGTTCGGCATTGGCGACACTTCGTACCTGAAACCCTTGCTCGGTCAGGTAGCGCTCTAGCAGTGAACGCAGACGCATATCATCATCCACGACTAGAATTTTATAGTTCTCTTGCATGCTTCGCCCTCAATGCTGTTCGCTGCCTAATCATCAAGCAGCTATTACCGTCATCTGATTGAATTTTGCCACAGTTGTGCGCCAGGCCGCGTGTTTGTCCGCACAGAACTGTACGGTAAATTGTTACCGAGTGTTGCCTCGACAAGCTCACTCGCTTCTTGTACTTTCCTGAACAAGGTTATATCGCACGACGCCAGTTGGCTAGTGAAAGGAGAGGTAACGTGAAAACCAAATTGGTGACCCGTGAAGGGTTTAATGCGCTCAAAACCGAGCACGATTACCTGTGGCACGAGCGACGTCCAGAAGTGACCAAAATTGTCAGCTGGGCCGCCAGTTTAGGGGATCGTTCAGAAAACGCGGACTACACCTATAATAAACGGCTGTTGCGGCAAATCGACCGCCGTGTCCGCTACCTGCGCAAGCGGCTGAACGACTTAACCATTGTCGATTATGCGCCCGAGCAAGAGGGCCGAGTGTTTTTTGGCGCCTGGGTCGAGATTGAAAACGAGGCCGGCGACACCAAGCAATTTCGCATTGTCGGTCCCGATGAAATTTATGAGCGCAAAGACTACATTTCGATTGATGCCCCCATGGCGCGCGCGTTATTGAAAAAAGCGGTCGACGATGACGTCGTGGTGTCAACGCCGGAAGGCGAAAAACAGTGGTTTATCAATACTATCACCTATCCCAAGCCAGGCAATGATTCAGTCTGAGCATCACTCATCTTGATGACCTTGATGGGAACGAAAAGGAAACACATGCACACATCGATTATCCAAACCCTGGCCCAAGAGCTTAATGTCGCGCCTGGCCAGGTCAACACCGCGGTGACACTGCTGGACGACGGAAACACTGTCCCTTTTATCGCCCGCTACCGTAAAGAAGCCACGCAAGGTTTAGACGATTCGCAGTTACGGACCCTAGAAACGCGATTAGTCTATTTGCGAGAATTAGACGCCCGTCGTGACACCATCCTCAAATCGATTGACGAACAAGGCAAGCTGACCGAGGGGCTGCGCCGCGATATTGTCGCCGCAGAGAGCAAAAACCGACTGGAAGATTTATACCTTCCCTACAAACCGAAACGCCGGACTAAAGGGCAGATTGCCATCGAAGCAGGGCTGGAGCCTCTTGCTGATACGCTATGGCACGATCCATCCCAAACACCTGAGACCACCGCCGCACCATTTGTGGTCCCTGATAAAGGCGTGGCCGATACCAAAGCGGCGCTGGATGGTGCCCGCGCGATCATGATGGAGCGTCTTGCCGAAGATGCCAGCCTGCTTGAAACGCTACGCCAATACCTGAAGCAATATGCGGTGCTGCGCGCCACCGTGGTTGCTGGTCAGGAAGACGCCGGTGCCAAGTTTAAAGACTACTTTGATCACCAAGAGTCGATTGCCAAAGTGCCTTCTCACCGCGCGCTGGCCATGTTGCGCGGCCGCAACGAAGGCGTATTACAGCTGGCATTGATTGCCGATCCGGATCAAGATCCAGCAAGCAAGCAAAGCGTGTGCGAGACCATGATCGCTCAGCATTATCAGCTTTCTTTGGGCAGCGCCCCAGCTGACCGCTGGCGCCAACAAGTGATAGCCTTTGCCTGGCGGGTCAAAATCTTGATGCACCTAGAAACTGAGTTTATGGCTAACCTCAAAGAGCGGGCGGAAAACGATGCCATTGATGTGTTTGCCGCCAACCTCAAAGATGTATTGATGGCCGCGCCAGCAGGCCCTCGCTGCACCTTAGGTATTGATCCTGGCCTGCGTACCGGCTGCAAGGTCGCCGTGGTTGACGGCACCGGCAAACTGCTCGATACCGCCACCATTTATCCCACCGCACCTCGGCATGATATAGACGGCGCAAGCAAAGTGCTGCGCCGCTTTATTAAAAGCCATAACGTGAGTTTGATTGCCGTGGGCAATGGCACTGCCTCTCGCGAAACAGAAAGCTTTGTGACCACCTTGCTCAAGCAGGCTGATTTAAGCATTCAAACGGTGATGGTCAGCGAAGCCGGTGCCTCGGTTTACTCAGCCTCTGAGCTAGCGGCTAACGAGTTTCCAGACTTAGATGTGTCGCTCCGTGGCGCCGTCTCAATCGCCCGTCGCCTGCAAGACCCTTTGGCGGAGCTGGTAAAAATTGATCCTAAGTCGATTGGGGTGGGCCAATACCAGCATGATGTCTCTCAACACCAGCTGGCGAAAAAGCTTGATGCGGTGGTGGAAGACTGTGTGAACGCCGTAGGGGTCGATGTCAATATCGCGTCCGCGCCGCTGCTCACCAGGGTGGCAGGCCTTAGCCAAACCATGGCGCAAAACATTGTTGCCTTTCGCGATGAAAATGGTCGATTTAACGACCGTAAAACCTTGCTGAAAGTACCGCGCCTTGGGCCGAAAGCCTATGAGCAATGCGCTGGCTTTTTACGCGTCATGGACGGTACCAACCCGCTCGATCGCTCGGGTGTCCACCCAGAGACCTATCCATTGGTCAAACATATCGCCCAAAAGACCAGCAAGGCGGTCGATGCCTTAGTGGGTAACACGGGCTTATTACAAAGCTTAACCGCCAATGATTATGCCAATGACACCTTTGGGGCGATCACTGTCGCCGATGTGCTGAGTGAGCTTGCGAAACCCGGTCGCGATCCGCGTCCAGAGTTCAAAACGGCGACCTTTGCCGATGGCATTAATCAAATCAGTGATTTGAAGCCTGGGATGCAGCTCGAAGGTGTGGTGACCAATGTCACTCACTTTGGCGCCTTCGTCGACGTGGGTGTTCATCAAGACGGTTTAGTCCATATCTCTGCGCTGTCGACGCGCTTTGTCAGCGACCCACGTGAGGTGGTCAAAGCCGGTGATGTAGTAAAAGTCAAAGTCATGGAAGTGGACGTGGCGCGCAAACGGATTGGCTTATCAATGCGTCTTGATGATACGCCCGAGGCATCGGAAGCGAACGCGAAAGCGAGGCCGACTAAGCAGCGCGAAAGCAAAGCGCCCAAACAGCAATCATCATCTTCCCTAGGAGGGAGCATGGCCGATGCCTTTGCGCGCGCCAAGCGCTCTTAAAGTCAAAGGCTTCTGGAGTCAAACGCTCTTAAAGTCAAAGGTATATAGAGCTAACCTAATAGTGCCTAACAAATGGCATATTTAGACACTAATGGCCCCGCCAATACTGGCGGGGCTTTTTATATGTTGTCTTAATCAGGACATGGCTTAAGGTCACGGAAAACGCATGAACATCCGCGTCATGAAAGGCTTCCCAGCACGGTCGCTAAGTACTCTTGGTCCATCGCGCACATCATTCGCTTGCGTTGAA